>SKOF01000131.1 GCA_007120155.1 Thioalkalivibrio sp.
AGCGCGGAGAACCACACGTACGCGACGGCCAATACCTCTGCCTTCATTGCCGAAATGCAGGTATTTTTGCCCGAGCGCATGAAGCACGATGCCTTCCTGAACGCACACATCATCAACCATCCGGCAGGTTTGAACCTGAAGACGGTTCAGTTGAAGAGCAAGACCCCGCCGCTCACCAACCCTGAGCAGTTGGTCAAGGCGTTTACTGCGTTCAACGTCATGGGCGCGATCACTCCTCGCGATTCGGTCGATCTGTGCAACGATGTCACTCAGGTCAAGTTGCCGCAGTACCCGGAGGAGGGCGAGGAGGGCTACGAAGCATGGATGGATCATCCGTCCGTGTTGCTTCGCACGGTCAAGACGCACGGCGAGCAGAGTGCCAAGACGCAAGAGATCAAGGATATCGAAGCGGAGGGTGACATTGAGTTCAATAATCCGGAACACGGTCAGGAGTGAGCCATGGGACTTCTGTATGATCCTACAAAAAGGGATGCCAACGGGTGGCACCGAGTTGTCTTCGGGGAAGTCATCCTCCCTGACGTTCCAAACGTCTATGGGGACTTTCACAGCCGGGAATCCGTGCGGCAATTCGCTTACGGGTTCATGCTCAATGGGTTTCGTTTTGACCTTGACCACGACAACAACGATGTCAGCAATGAAGTGAAGGTTGTAGAATCTTTCATTGCGAGAGATAATGATCCCGACTTCGTTGCTGGTTCATGGGTTTTGGGCATTCAGATTCTGAGTGACGATATCTGGAACAAGGTCTTAACCGGTGAGTTGAACGGTTACTCTTATGAAGCCATGGTCAGAATGTTTGGGGTTGATCTGGAGGGCGAAACCTCTTTGTTCCGCCGAGGCATGACTCAACCCAGCCTGACTGACGGCCACCAGCACGCCTTATATTTGGTCTTGGATGATGAAGGGCGACCCATCGTAGGCAGTACTTCTGTCAATGATGGGCACTATCATGGTATTGTTCGGCATACGATTACCGAATCGCACGCAGGACACCAGCACATCTACCAGATCGTTTAGAGGTGAGAACATGCCAACGAAGGTAAAGAAGACTCGCAAGGGAAGTCTCTTGAGTCTGCAAGACCCCTCTTTTGTTTCGCTTGTCGGTCAGCCTGCCAATCGCGCAGGCTTCAAGGTCTTCCGGGGCGACAATGCAAACCAGCTTCGCGCCTCGCTGGATGCCCAGCTTGAGAAAGTCCTTCAGCGCAAAGACATCAACCCCGATTTCACGGTTCACACCATCATGCTGCCCGAGGATATCAAGTCTCGGGAAGAGGCTGAGTTGATCCGGTCCACTTTTGGGTTTGACGCCGACTTCACGCTGGGAGAAGAGGAAGGCCGCTTCGTACTTGTCTCTGACAGCGCCCCTCAAGGCGAGGACTCCATCACGGTTGAACTTGGCGATGGGTTTGAAGCGCGTCTGGTTCGTGCTGACCAGCAAGAGGAAGAAAAGATGCCCGGAATTTCATTGGTTGCGCTTCGGTTTGATCCGGACAAGTTCATCGATCCGGACAAAATTCAGCGTTGGCTGAAAGAAAATGAAATTGATTGCAAATCGGAGCCGGTGGACACCGGAGATTATCTTGAGGTTTCGGTTCTGGAAGTAGCACGTAGCGATAGGGAACTTGGGTTTGCTGCGGTAGAGGACGGCGTTCAGGCAGTTGTGACGCCTTCCGAGGAGTTCAATTTGCCGGGAAAAACGGTAAACGTCCGCAATTACGTGTATGGCAATTACGGCTGGGGTGCAACCAACTTTGATGTTGCAGTTGCCGATAAAACGTTCAGCCGTTGGATGGACGATGCCATTTACGCTCTGCGGGATGTACTGGAAGAAGTGGCGTTTTACGCCGCTCCGGAGGAAAGAACTCCTGAACATTTGGCACAAAATGTGAGTCGCGTATGCTTGCAATTTGCGTCTGCCGTGTCTAACATGGCTGCAACTCTGCCACGCCCTGTCGAAAACTCTGATAAGGCAGGGGAAACCCAAATTCAGAAAGAGGAAGGAACAATGCCCAAAGCTGAAGGCCAAAAGCCGGAAGAAGAAGCCGTCAAGGCGGAAACTTCTGATACCACGGAAACCCGCTCGGACGAGCAGACGGCTGCCGGTGCGGCAGACGGCGAGACGGGCACCACTGAAGAAACCACGAGCAACGAGACCGTTACGGAAGAGACCGCTCAGGCCGTGACCACCAGCGACGAAAAGCCGCCGGTTGAAGACAAGCTCGCGGAGATGTTTGGTACTTTGTCGGCTTCCTTGGAGACCCTGACCGATTCGGTCAAGTCCCTGCGGGAAGACCAGAAGACCTTGAAGGCTGACATGGATAAGGTGAAGCAGTCTGTCGAGGAGATGGGTGACGCCACTGTCGTTCGCGGTGATCTGGCTGACCCTGACCCGACCAAGAGGTCTGACAATGGGAAGAATAAGGATTCCGTCTTTGAAGGCGTGATCTTCCGTCGTTCCTGACGCCCATAACTAGGCTTTCTACACCTTTTCAAG
>SKOF01000532.1 GCA_007120155.1 Thioalkalivibrio sp.
TGAAACAACAATATCAAACACGAAGCCGACAAAACATAAATGACACCCTGAGTTCAGCGGTTTTTTATCAAAGAAATTAGCCAAACTCAAGGCACGGCATTTATGCCGTGTCCTTGAGTTTGGCTTTTACTAGATAAAATTACGATAAAAATTTGGTGTATCGTAATTTTTTTATATCTTTGTGTCTAGTTATATCACTAGACACAAATCAAAAAACTTATTGCGCTATGGGCTATCCAACTAAGATTCAGCTTATTAAAAGAGCCAAAAGCGAACAGTGGTACATTAATTTTCCATCGGCTGTGGCTCAAGCCATGGAGTTTGAACGTGGAGAAATCGTCGAATGGTTAATTGATGATCATCAGCGATTGGTCATGGTCAGAAAAGATGAAAGTATTGCGGCATTGAAAAAAAAACTTCGCACCAAGCCCAAAACTTAATCTCGCAGATAGATACTCTTCTTGCTGAAGCGACCAAAGACTTCTCTCAGCAAAGAATAGCTTCACGTTTTCGCAATTTTGTTTTTGGACTTTTAACTTGCCTTGGAAGACAAACTATTACTGGTGTGCTTACAGCCAGTGGTCAGCAGTTTAAAGACTGGAGTGCAGGTTATCGGTTATTCAGTAAAAACAGGGTTGACATAGAGGAATTATTTAAGACCTCTCAAAAAGAGGTTTTAAATCAAATAGGTTCAAACCAAATGATCGTAGCCCATATGGATGATACGATTTTAAAGAAAACAGGCAAAAAAATTGATGGCACCGCATGGAGGCGTGATCCTCTGGGGCCACCATTTCATTCAAACTTTATATGGGGGCAACGTTTCATTCAGCTATCTATGGCATTGCCAGATCATCAGGGGCCTTGTCAGTCCAGAGCCATCCCCGTAGACTTTTGTCATTGCCCCTCAGCTAAACGCCCGGGGAAAAGGGCCACAGAAGAACAAATACACCATTACAAAGAGCAGCAAAAGCAGCTGAATTTAAGCCGGCAAGGGGTTGATTGTATCAGTAAACTACGCCAGAATCTTGACCAGCATGGCGCCCAAAACAGAGAGCTGTATATGTGTGTGGATGGGAGTTATACCAACTCTACCGTTTTAAGAAACCTGCCCCAGGGAGTCACACTGATTGGGCGCATAAGAAAAGATAGCCGTTTACACAAAAGCCAGGTGATCACTAAACATACCGGAAGGAAAAAAGTGTATGGTGAACAACTCCCTACCCCTGAACAGGTGAGACAATCGGATGATTATACATGGCAGAAAGTGGTGGGATGGGCTGCGGGAAAACAGCATGAGTTTAGTGTTAAAGTGGTTAAGAACATTAAATGGCAAACAGCCGGGGCAAAACATACACTTCAAATGGTTGTAATCAAGCCCTTGGCCTATCGCTTAACCAAAAACTCAAGATTGCTTTACCGAAACCCAACATATCTAATTTGTACTGACAACGATCTGGATATTGAAGAATTACTGCAAGCTTACCTTTGGAGATGGGAAATAGAGGTAAATTTTCGTGATGAAAAAACCATCCTGGGCGCTGGCAAAGCACAGGTGTTTAACCCAAAATCAGCAGCAAGTGTTCCGGCTTTTGTAGCCGCTGCATACTCCTTTATGCTACTGGCTTCTTATAAGGTTCATAAAATACCTGATAACAAACAAGTATTACCCAGAGCTAAATGGTACAAGTCAAAACCAAAGCAAAGATTGTCAACCGGTGATATAATTAACAACCTAAGAGCTCAGCTTTGGGCAAAAGCACTGGGGTGTGATAGTTTTACCGGCTTCGTGAAACAACAATATCAAACACGAAGCCGACAAAACATAAATGACACCCTGAGTTCAGCGGTTTTTTATCAAAGAAATTAGCCAAACTCAAGACACGGCATAAATGCCGTGCCTAGTTATTCACAAGCATGGAATTGCCCACCATGTCATTCCCGAATTGTGGCCACCGCCTTTTCGCGGGGGCTGGAAACTACTAATGACAAATGCCCCCCATACTCCAAACCAAATGATTATCTTTGCAACCATTAACCAGCAACTAGAAGCCAGCAACCATTAACCAGCAATTAGAAACCCGTAACACCCATGTATATCATCTCCTACAACGTTAACGGCATCCGCGCGGCGCTCACCAAAGGCCTTACCGACTGGATGGCCGCCGAACAGCCGGATGTATTGTGTATCCAGGAAAGCAAGGCCCAGCCGGAGCAGATTCCGTTGATGGAATTTGAAGCACTGGGATACCATTCATACTGGTTTTCGGCACAGCGCAAAGGTTACAGTGGGGTGGGCATTCTTAGCCGCAGGGAGCCCAACCACGTAGAATACGGCATGGGCATCGATAAATATGACGCTGAAGGGCGCGTGATCCGTGCAGATTTTGGCGACCTGAGCGTCATCAGCGTATACCATCCCAATGGCAGCGGCAGCGAGGAGAGGCATTTTTTTAAGATGGACTGGCTCACTGACTTCCTGACATACGCCAAAGAGTTGGAGAAAACCCGTCA
>SKOF01000582.1 GCA_007120155.1 Thioalkalivibrio sp.
ATATATATCTTGAAACAAATGCTTGTGAATATCAAAAAGGTTTTCAATTCCTTTAATCTTAATGGGATTGTTGTTAAGTTCCTGAAGTCGTTTTGTTACTGCTCCACTTTCAACAAAAAGTAATACGTCTGGGTCCGTTATTCCCTGCAGATTTTTTAAAATTCCTGTTTTTGGGTCAGTGTAAGTATAATCAAAGTCTATGTACTTATAAGAATCAGACATAAGCCTTTTCTTCTGCAAACTTCACCAATTCGCTCAATGAAATTTTGCCTATTACATAATCTCTAATTATTTCAACCCCTTTTGGTGTTGGTTTAAAACCTTCAAACATATTACTTCCTAAAGCATTTGCTGTGCTTTCTAATGTCTTTAAATCTGAAAACTTCACTCCCATTATTGTCAGATTATTCCTGTCAATTTCGATTGTATTAAACATATGCTTTGGGTTAAACCTTCAACGAATTTACAAAATTTCCCTCATTTTTCACTTATGTCCCTCTGTTTTAGAATAGTGCATAACGGCAGTTTGTCCAAAAACCTCCGTTATCTTTTTGTATAGTCTAAATATAAGCCCATTTCCTTGAATTTGGGTGGGGCTGTAGAAATTGGTAGATATGGAATCTGTAAATTTCACATCGCTGTAAAAGCTTCTTTATGGCTCTTAAATAGTCCAATATGGCCAAAAAACAAAGCCAAAGCATCTTCAGATACTTTTTCAATCCTTCCTGATCGACAAGATTGAATATCCTTCGAAGATTATAGGCCACAAACATGAACCCAACATCCGAGGAGGCCCTGTCCTTGCCTTTTTTGGTGATGATGTAGTGGAAGTTCCACTGTCTTTTGATTGTTCCGTAGTTGTGTTCAATGATGGCTTGCCTCCGTTTGTATAAGTGTTCCTTCTGCTCCACGTTTCTTCTGTTGGCATCGATGAAGTCCTGATGCTCCGTCCTCTCAATGACCCTGCCTCTTCCACGGGTATTTTTGGTGCAACCGGCAATGACGGGACAGTCCTGACAGGCCTTGGTCTTGAAGTGCTGCACCCTCACGCTGCTTGCTGATTTCCGGGAGGGACCGCCCCTTTCCTTATTATACCATGATCTGTTGGTGGACAGTGTGTTTCCCTGTGGGCAAGTATAGGTGCGGTTTTTTGGATCATATCTGAATTCCGAAACATTGTAGGCCGGATCCGGGGCCATACTGGAACCGCTGACGGCGGGGATGGCAACTATGGCTTCGATCCCAAGCTCTATGGCTGTCCTGATCTCGCTTCCGGTATGGTATCCTTTGTCGAACAGGACAGTGAAACTGTTTGTCCCAAGTATGCTTTTGGCCCTTCTGACCATATTCCCCATGGCTTTGGAATCGTTGTTGTTGGTCACCTTGAAGTCGATCGGGATGTTGTGCTTTGCATCTGTGGTGGACTGTATATTGTAGGCCACTTCGGTGATGTTGTTGCGGATGACCATATGTCTGCTGTCGGGATCAGACGTGGATATCTGCTCCTGGTCGCTGCTGTTGAGCTGTTCCAAGAGGGATTCGTATTTTGCCCTGCGCCCGGACTGCTTTTCGATCTCAGCGGCGATGGTTTCCTTTTTTATACTGTCCCCGTCCTCTTGGGAAAGTTCAGACTGGTATCTGGCAAGCTTTTCTTCGATGTAGGCAAGGTGCCTTTCAATCTTTTTGGCGTTGAAGTTGTTTTTCTTGCTGTTCTGGGCGCGGAGCTTGGTACTGTCCCCTGCAATGAGAGTTCCACCGATCAGCTCAAAATGTCCGGCCATCTGCACGGTGGCCCTGAATACCTTCTTGATAGCGGAAGGGTTATCCCTGCGGAAATTGGAGATGGTGTTGTGGTCGGGAACGAGTCCCTTCATGAGCCAGATGAGCTCAATGTTGCGTTTGCATTCCCTTTCCAATGCCCTGGAACTTCTGATCCTGTTGAGATATCCGTAGATAAAAAGCCTTAACAGATCCCCTGGATGATAGGCGGGCCTGCCATTGTCGACAAAGTCCATCTCAAACCCAAAAGACTTTAGGTCAATGGAGTTTACAAACAGATCGATCAAGCGGGTTTCATTGTCAAACTCAAGAGTATCATCCAGACAGGTAGGGAAAAGAGCAAGCTGTGTGCGGTCGGTGCCTTGTATGAATTTCATGGTAGAATTTACAAAAATTACCCTATATATCCCATAGAAAAAGTGTGAAATTACTTCTCACCACAAGGCGGGGTTTTTAGACAGTCTGACGGTTTTCAGCTATACGCAGGCAGGGATTTTAACCACTGAACTTCCTACGAAGAACTGGACTTTAAATTTACCACTTTCCTGTCCTACGAAGCACGAAACCCCTGCTTGAGTATAGGTGATGTTATCGCTTCGGTGTTATTCTCTGTTCATTTGATTCTTTCCTTGTTTTGTCCTTTGAGCCAACTATGAGCCCATTGTGAGCCAACTCCCGGTTTGTATACCGCACTCGATCCCTTTGATCCTATTTTTCAATATCCCTTTATCCTC
>SKOF01000451.1 GCA_007120155.1 Thioalkalivibrio sp.
CCCATGCGCATCACGGCACCCTTGCCGAATTGACGCTCGATCTGCCCCAGTGCGGCGGACAGGGCCTTCTTGCGGTTTTCGTCCACGGTCATTCCTCGCAAAGCTGTTGGGTTTCCTGTGGGAGACGCCGGGCGGATCCCGGGCGGCATCGCTCGACGTCCTGATGATGCTTCGGACACCGGACACCCTGGAGCGTGTCGCCAATCCCTCTGGTACACGAAGGCATGGATTATTCCACAGAACCCGAGTCCATCGAAAGCGACCCCAGGGTTTGCATGCCCAATGGAAAGGTCCGGAGCACTTCGTATCCCTGCCCGGGGCGGGAACACACCAGGCAGAACCGATCCAGCTGCCAGACATGGTTCGGCGCGGCCGCCTCCGGCAGCCGCGAGCGCATGGCCCGCACCAGGGTAATGTGCGCATGAAAGGGCCTCGGATCGGGTTCGAGCCCGCAGTCGGCCAACACGCCGGAGAGGGAACGGGCGAGTGTGGCGAGCGGCGCCGGACAGGTTTGCGGTCCCACCCACATCAGGCCCCGTGAGAAGCGCCCCAGCCTGTCCAGTTGCACCGCGCAGGGCTCTCCATGCACATCGGCCGCGCGCTGCATCAGGCAGTCACGCGTCCCGGCATCCACGGAGCCGGCGAAGGCCAGGGTCATGTGCAGGTTGCCGGCGGGCACGAACCGCCCGCGCAGCTTTGGCAATGCATCGCGCCAGCGCACGAGTGCGCGGCGCTCCGCATCCGACGGCCACAGGGCGAAGAAGAGCCGCTGACGGGACGGGTCCGGAGACCCGGGGGTGTCGTGAGTCTCATCCATGAGTCTCTGCCTCGGTGAGGACGTGCTGCCCATTCAACCAGAATCCGGGGGCGCCCGCCAGGGCCGGGCACTCCGGTGAAGGCGCCGGGAATCGGGTCAGGGTCGGCGCCGTTACGGGGAACGGATCATTCACGTTGACCGGCATTCTCATGGAGGCGATCCAGAATGCCTTCCAGTGCCGCCGCCACCGCCTGGCGCCGCACGGCGTCCCGGTCGCCGTCGAAGTGAAAGCGCCTTGCCCCGCTCTCCCTGCCGCCGCCCGACCAAGCCAGCCAGACCGTGCCCACGGGCTTGGCGCTGGTGCCCCCGCCGGGGCCGGCCACGCCGCTCACGGCCACGGACAGGTCACCGCGGCTGTGTTCCAGTGCCCCGGCCGCCATGGCGCACACGGTGTGCTCGCTGACGGCGCCGTGTTCAGCGATCAGCGTGGCCGGTACCCCGAGGAGTTCGGTCTTGGCTTCGTTGCTGTAGGTGACGAAACCCCGCTCGAACCAGGCGGAGCTGCCGGGCAGATCAGTGAGCAGTTTGGCAATCCAGCCGCCGGTACAGGATTCCGCGGTCACCAGGCGCACCCCCGCGCGGGCGAGGGCATCGCCCGTCTCCCGGGCGAGTACAGCGAGTTGTTCGTCTTCGCGGTTCAAGGAGCCGTTTCCCGAGGTCATGCGCACCGGGGATATATCCGGGTGCGGCCGGGACATCCGGCCGCACCCGAGCACTTTAACGGTTGATCACGAAGGATGTCATCCCGCGGGCCGGGGCCCGGTGACGGGGCACCCGGCCTCGGGCGGGGGTCAGAGGAAGTTGGGCAGATGACTGCGGATGGTGGCGGTATCGTGCGTGGTCAGGTTCTTGTCCAGTTCGCCCGCGATGGACTTCTGGGTCACCTCGTTCATGCACTGGCGCATGGTGCCGAGGAACGCCGGCGCGGCGACGATATAGAGCTTTTCGAACAGGCCGGTGGCCCGGGCGTTGTTCAGACGGTCGCACAGGGACTTGGCGAATCGCACGGCCTCGTGCTTCTTGGGCGGGACCTCCTTGCCCATCGCGTGGCGCCCGTCGCCGGTACTGTCGAAACTGCGTCCCGGGCGGTCGGAGTTGAAATCCTGCTCATGGAGTCTCCCTTCCGGGTGACTGATCTCCTCGACCGTCTCAAGGGCACTGAACGACTTCTCGGCGCTGAATATGCGCGCACGGCTTGCATCTGCAACGATCACCCATGTGGTCATGTGCCTACACCTCCTTGAATTGCGGGGGCAAGAAACCGCACGAATCCACGGGGACTCGTGTGGTATTAGTTAAAAGGAATCAGCATGATGCGATGCACACATCATGTCATTTCTGCTGTCGGGCATCGGCCGGGAACAAAACGGCCGGGGGGACGGGCCACAGGCGTCGGGACGCGAGAGATCCACTCATACCTCTTACTATAGCGGGAAACGGGTTTCTCTCCACTACCCCGCCGACCCACGGCGGGGTCGGCCGGGGTGCCCCCGGCGACCGGCCGGTCCCACGCCGGCCGCCAACGCGGGTTCAGTGGCCTTGCGCGTACCGGGATGAGTAGAATCCTCCCTCATGTCCCGCACCTCCGCCCCCGCCAAGACGCCCCGGCACACCCCCATGATGGAGCAGTACCTGGGCATCAAGTCCCGGTATCCGGACATCCTGATGTTCTACCGGATGGGGGACTTCTAC
>SKOF01000274.1 GCA_007120155.1 Thioalkalivibrio sp.
CGTGCTCATCGACACCTACAACGTGCTGCGCCGCCAGGGGCTGGATACGGTGGAGGCGGCGCTGCGCACCGGCGCCCAGCGCCTGCGCCCGGTACTGCTGACCGCCATCACCACGATCCTCGGCCTGTTGCCCATGGTGCTCACGCTCACAGTCGACATCACCGGCCGGGACTTCAGCATCGGCGCGCCCTCCACCCAGTATTGGGTCCAACTAGCCACCGCCATCTCCGGCGGCCTGCTGGTGGCGACGCCGCTGACCCTGCTGGTTACTCCGGCGATGCTGGTGTGGGGTGACCGGAGGGGGTCGCTGCAATAGTCCATGGCTATCATCAACTTGGGTGATCGCGACTTTACGACCGGTTGTCAGGGTCTATAGTCCTAAGGAGTTCGCCCACGTTGCTGATGCCAGAGATCGTGGCAGGGAGGCGGTTTGACATGTCACAGCAGGGTCTTCGTGAACACGGCAGGCACCCGGCTGGCGGTCCGGGTATCCGGCGGACACCGGAAGCCGCACGTTCGGATCAGGGTCCGCTCAAGGGCGCCCTGGGGATCATGACCGAACTGCTCGCCAAGGCCGACGTCCGCGTCAACGGCGACCGTCCGTGGGACCTTGTTCTCAAACGTGATGACGTGCCGGAACGGGTGCTGGCCTGCGGCAGTCTGGGTCTGGGCGAGAGCTACATGGACGGCCACTGGACGGCGGAGCGCCTGGACGAGCTCTTCACCCGCGTGCTGGGTGCGCGGCTGGACAGGGAGGTGGCGCGGTCGGTGCGGTTTGCATTGCATTTCCTGCGCCACCGTCTCTTCAATCTGCAGAACGGACGCCGGGCATGGCAGGTGGGTGAGGCGCACTACGATCTGGGCAATGACTTCTACGAGAAGATGCTCGACCGCCGCATGACCTACACGTGCGGCTACTGGGAGAACGCCTCCGGCCTGGACGAGGCCCAGGAAGCCAAGCTCGACATGATCTGCCGCAAGCTGGAGCTGAAACCCGGTCAGCGGGTGCTGGATATCGGCTGCGGGTGGGGCAGCTTCATGCAGTTCGCCGCCGAGCACTACGGCGTGGAGTGCGTGGGCGTCACCGTCTCCAGGTCACAGGCGGCGTACGGCCGGGAGCGCTGCAAGGGCCTGCCGGTGGAGTTTCGTCTCATGGACTACCGGAAAGTGGACGAGCCCTTTGATCACATCGCCAGTGTCGGGATGTTCGAGCATGTGGGCCACAAGAACCACCGGAGTTTCTTCGAGGTCGCGCGCCGCTGCCTCAGGGACGGCGGACTGTTCCTGCTGCACACCATCGGCAAGACCCGGCGCAACAGCACGCCCGACCCCTGGCTCGACCGCTACATCTTCCCCAACGGTGATCTGCCGTCCATGGGTCAGATTGCCGAGGCGGTGGAGGATCTGTTCGTCATCGAGGACGTACACAACTTCGGCGCCGATTACGACAGGACCCTCATGGCCTGGAACGAGCGTTTCCAGGCCGCCTGGCCCGAGTTTTCCCGCGAGTTCGACGAGCGCTTCAAGCGCATGTGGGAATACTACCTGCAGGCCTGCGCCGGCGCCTTCCGTGCCCGGAAGGTTCAGCTCTGGCAGATCGTGCTGAGCCCCGAGGGCGTTCCGGGCGGTTACCGCAGACCCCTGTAGGAGGCCCGACCCCGGGCCGAACATATTTGCCTGATCAGACCGCGTCGGTTCGCGGCGGGGTCGCCGATCCTACACGTCATTCCTTCTTGCGCTTGAGAAAGCGCACCCACCCCTCCCGGCTTACCGGGTGCGTGCTCCAGTTGAGCTCAATGGAAAGGACGCGGATGGCAAAGGTGAGGAAGATGGTGAGCCAGCCCGCCAGCGCAACGGCCAGGTCCAGCCACTGGGTCATGGCCATGTAGGCCCCGCTTCCGCCCACCACTGCCAGTGCGTAGAACTGCCCCGGCCTGAGGATGAGCGGCGGATCACCTGCCAGTACGTCACGGATTACGCTGCCGCCCACCCCGTTGATGATGCCCACCAGCAGCGCGGCCGGGACGCCGAGCCCGGCGGCCAGTGAAAGCTCGATCCCCACCACCGCGAATCCGCCGATACCGGCCGCATCGATGATGGCCACGCCGCGCCGGTTGAAGAAGGGGTGATCTCCGAACATCAGTCCGAGGAGCATGGCGAGTACGATCATTCCCAAGTAGGCGGGTTGCGTGGCGAACAGGGGCGGACCCTGCTGCAGGAAGAGGCCGTCGCGGATCAATCCGCCGCCCGCGCCCGTGGCCAGTGCCAGAAAGAACATGCCCACGATGTCGTAGCCCTTTCGAATGGCCACCACGACACCGGAGAGTGCGAACACGAACACTGCCCCCAGATCGAAATAGAGGGGCAGGGTAAAGGCTTCGGTGGGCGGGACCATGAATGCCGGGCTCCGGGCTGCGTGATGGTCCAGGGATTCTGAAGTGCGAAGTGGGAATTGGGAAGTGGGAATAAAGTCGGTTCTCAGTTCGCACTTCCCAATTCCCA
>SKOF01000566.1 GCA_007120155.1 Thioalkalivibrio sp.
ACGGTCCCGTCCGGGTGGCGCACATAGGTGCGGTAAACGGGAAAACAGGCGGCCACCTCCAGCAGCACCTGGTAGAGCTCGTGGCGGGTGTAGTCGCGATGCCGGCGGTGGCGCTCGCAGATCTCCACGAACAGCGACACCAGACGGTTGAGTTCGCTGCCCAGCAGTTCCTTGACCACCTGACGCTTGCAGTCGTGCACCAGTTCGGCGAAGTCGGCGGCCTCGCCCGTGAGATCCTCCAGCAGCCGGGTCAGCGGCGCCTCGCCCTTCGGGTCCACGAACAGGCCCTGCACCCGATTGAGAAAGTCATATCCGGTGGTCCCGGCCACAGGCCAGTCCTCAGGCAGGGACTCGCCGGGCTCGAGGATCTTTTCCGCCACGACCCAGGCGTCGGGGCAGGCGGCGTGCAGCCTGTGAAAGTAGCGGGTCGGATCGCGCAGGCCGTCCGGATGGTCGATGCGCAGCCCGTGCACCTCGCCCGCACGCGCCCAGCGGATGGGCAGTGCATGGATGGCATCAAACACCTCTTCCTCCTCCACGCGCAGGCCCGCCAGATCGTTGATGTCGAAAAAGCGCCGGTAGCCCAGATCCCGGCCGGCGGTGCGCCACCAGGCCAGCCGGTAATTCTGTTTCTCGATCAGCTCGTCCAGGGCGTCCGGATCCCGGTTGATGCGATCCACCTGATCCCGAATGGCGGTATCGGCCTCGGGTTCTTCCCCGGCAAGCTGCACCAGCAGGCGACGGATCACGTCCTTGTCACGATGACGCCGCTCCACTGCCCAGCCCAGGGTCACATGGGGACGCGGCAGGCGCGAGCACGATTCCGCGATGAAACCGAGCAACTCGGAATCACTGGCTGCATAAGCCTTGCAGAGCAGGTCCGACAGGGTGGACGGATCCAGAGGAAAGACGTGGTCGTGGTAATGCAGCGTGAACACACCGTCGCGATAGCGCACCCGCAGCTCCTGTGCCTCCAGGATGCGCCCGTAATGATCGCCCAGCACCGGCAGGAGCACCTTGTTGGGCCAGCGCTCCTCGGAGGCCTCCCAGTCCACGTCAAAGTACAACGCGTACCGGCTGGACGGGCCATTCTCCAGCACGTCCCACCACCAGGGGTTCTGGTCGCCGGCCACGGCCATGTGATTGGGCACGATATCCAGCATCTGACCCATGCCCGCCGCATCCAGGGCATTGCAAAGACGTTTGCGCGCAGCCTCCCCGCCCAGCTCCTCGTTGACCCGCGTGGGGTCGACCACGTCGTAACCGTGGGCGCTGCCCCGCACGGCCTGCAGGCAGGGCGAGAGGTAGACGTGGCTGACCCCGAGTCGGGCGAGGAAGGCGACAACGCCGGTTGCCGCGTCCAGACCGAATTCCGGACGCAGTTGCAGCCGGTAGGTGGCCACCGGTTCAGGACGCATGACGCAACACCACCACCGATCGGGCTTCCACCCGAAGATTCGCCCCTGCCGCCAACGACTGCTCTCCCCCGAGCCAACCCTCGGCGGTGTCCAGTTCCTTCACCCATTCGTGCCCCCACTTATCCTGTGGCAGAGTGAATTCGAGGGGCTCGTGGTAGGCATTGAAGATCAGATAGAAACTGTCGTCCTCGATGTGCCCACCCCCGGGGTCCGGCGCAGGGATGGCCCGCCCGTTGAGAAATACCGCCAGTGACTTTGCGAAGTCCTCCCCCCAGTGTTCCTCGGCCATCTGCTCTCCGTCCACCGTGAACCACGTGATGTCCTTGATGTCACTGCCGTGGATCGCCTGCCCCTGAAACCACCGGCGGCGGCGGAACACCGGATGATCGTGCTGGAACCGGATCAGGCGCCGGGTGAAATCCAGCAGGTCGCCGTCCCGATTTTCCCAGTCGTACCAGGCGATCTCGTTGTCCTGGCAATAGGCATTGTTGTTGCCCTGCTGGGTGCGGCCGAACTCGTCGCCCCCGAGCAGCATGGGTACCCCCTGGGACAGAAACAGAGTCACCAGAAAGTTGCGCTGCTGGCACGCACGCAGGGCATTGATGTCGGGATCGTCCGTGGGTCCCTCCGCGCCGCAGTTCCAGGAACGGTTGTCGTCCGTGCCGTCACGGTTGTCCTCACCGTTGGCGTCGTTGTGCTTCTCGTTGTAGGAGACCAGATCGCGCAGGGTGAAGCCGTCGTGGGCGGTGACGAAATTGATGCTGGCATGAGGCAGCCGGGAAGAGGATTCGTAGAGATCGGAACTGCCGGTGAAGCGGTAGGCGAATTCGCCGAGGGTGCGATCCTCGCCGCGCCAGAAATCACGCACCGTGTCCCGATACCGGCCATTCCACTCGGACCACAGGGGCGGGAAGTTGCCCACCTGGTAACCGCCCTCGCCGATGTCCCAGGGCTCGGCGATGAGCTTGACCTGGCTGATCACGGGATCCTGCTGGATGATGTCGAAGAATGCCGACAGGCGATCCACCTCGTGCAGCTCGCGCGCCAGCGTCGAGGCCAGGTCGAAACGAAAACCGTCCACGTGCATCTCCAGCACCCAGTAGCGCAGGGAGTCCATGATCAGCTGCAGGACGTGGGGGTGGCGCATGTTCAGGCTGTTGCCCGTGCCGGTGTAGTCCATGTAATGGCGCGGATCGTCGGGCATCAGGCGATAGTAGGCCGCGTTGTCCAGACCCTTGAGACTCAGCATGGGCCCCCGGTGGTTGCCCTCGCTGGTGTGGTTGTAAACCACGTCCAGGATCACCTCCAGACCGGCCCCGTGCAGGGCCTTGACCATCTCCCTGAACTCCCGCACCTGCCCGCCCGGCGTCGTATCCGCCGCGTACTCGTTGTGGGGCGCGAAGTAGCCGATGCTGCTGTAGCCCCAGTAATTGCGCAGACCCTTTTCCTGCAGGTGGGCGTAATGGATGAACTGGTGAACGGGCATGAGTTCCACGGCGGTTATGCCCAGCCCCGTGAGGTACTCCAGCGCCGCCGAATGGCCGAGCCCCGCATAGGTGCCCCGCAGTTCCTCGGGGATCTCCGGATGTCTGACGGAAAAGCCCTTGACGTGCGTCTCATAGATGACGGTTTCGTGCCATGGGATCCGCGGATGCCGGTCGTCCCCCCAGTCAAAGGCCGGATCCGTGACCACGGACTTCGGCACAAACGGCGCATTGTCCGCGTCGTTGAACGAATCCTCCGAATCATCGAAGCGGTAGGGAAACACCGCCTCGTCCCAGGTGACCTGGCCGTCCACCGCCTTGGCATAAGGATCGAGCAGCAGCTTGGCGGGATTGCAGCGCAGACCCCGGGCCGGGTCCCAAGGCCCATGCACACGGTACCCGTAGCGCTGTCCCGGTCCGACACCGGGCAGGTAACCATGCCAGCAGTTGGCGGTCACCTCGTGCAGTTCATGGACCTGCGTCTGGTTGCCCTGTTCGTCCAGCAGGCACAGCTCCACCCGCTCCGCCACCTCCGAGAACACGGAGAAATTGGTTCCCTCTCCGTCCCAGGTGGCACCCAGCGGATACGGTTCCCCGGGCAGCACTGCCGTGGCGGGAGGGTCTTCACCGGGGTCGATGGTCTGGTCCATATGACACTCCCGTTAACGCGCATGTCTCAGCAAGGGCCGCGATTGAATGCGGCTTCCAGGCCCGTCTCGCACCGTCTCCGGAAGGAGGAGCGCCACCTCGTAGGGCGGATAAGCGAAGCGCATCCGCCAAACCCTTATCGAGGGTGTGCCGGATGCGGCTTCGCCTTATCCGGCCTACGAGTTCTGTGGTGCGACATGCGGCCTGGATCATCACTTCAATCACTATGCGCCGAATGACCCCGGAATTAAACCGCCCGGCAAAGCGGGTTCACCAGACTACAATCAAGAGCATGATCGCCTTCCCCCTCGTTGCCAGGAGGCTCCGTGCAGAACGTTACCAACATGTCAGCCAGTGCAGGCAACACACCTGCCTTCGCGGTCAAGGACTGTGCCCTGATTGCCATCTCCACGGGGCGCCGCGCCCACACGCTGGGGGAGATGTGCGAACACCTCCAGACCGTGAGCATCGACAGCGTCTACTACCACTTCTGGGGCGGGCTGATCCAGGCGCGTTTCGACGAGCGCGAATACAACAACGACTTTGCCTCCTGGGTGCGACATGCCCTGCACGACGCCCCCTTGGCCGAGCGTCTGGCCGTGCTCGACCCCACGGACTTCGCCGACCTGGAGGATCTGCGCCGTGAGCTGCTGGAACTCATGGAACAGCGCCTGGACGAGAGCGAGTCGCTGCACTGGATGCGGGCCACGCGGACCTTTGAATTCATCCGCTCCCAGATCGTCATCTTTGACACGCGCCATCGCATCCGGTCTCCCGAGCAACTGGCCGAGGTCATCCCGCAACTCTCCACCGGCAGCGTCTTCTATCACTTCATCGACGCGAGGCGCCGCGTGCCGGATCACCTGGATGACTTCCGCGAATGGCTCTCGGTGTTCGGGGAACGCTACGCCGGCCTGCGCGATCAGCTGGCGGGCGTGGAACCCTATTTTTCCTCCATGACCGAGATCCGCGAGCGCCTCACGCGGGCGCTTGCACTCGCCGCATCCGGGGAATCCCCATGAGCCGGCTTCTGGAAGCCTACGCGAGCGTTGCCGGCGAGGATGTGATCGATCACCTGAGCCAGCTGGCGGCGCAATACCGGGGCATGAAGGTGGTGCATGTGAACTCCACCCGGGTGGGCGGCGGTGTCGCGGAGATCCTGGACAAGCTGGTCCCCCTCTCACGGGAACTTGGGCTGGATGCCCAATGGGAGGTGATCACCGGAGACCCGGTTTTCTACCAGTGCACCAAGGCGATGCACAACGGCCTGCAGGGCAATCCCGTGAACCTGGAACCCCACTGGCTGGAGGCCTACGAGGAGACCAACCGGCACAACGCCGAGCAGTTGCGTCCGATCCTGGAGGAGGCGGACGTGGTGTTCATCCACGATCCGCAGCCTGCCGCGCTGCTCGGGCACTTCCCGAAACGCCGGGGCAAGTGGGTCTGGCGCTGCCATATCGACGCCAGCCGGCCCTACCGGCCCGTGTGGCGTTACCTGCGCCGTCACGTGAGCGGCTACGACGCCAGCGTGTTCTCCCTGGCCGGTTTCGCCCAGGCGCTGCCCCACCCCGAATACCTGATCCCGCCCTCAATCGATCCCCTGGGCGACAAGAACGTGGACCTTGCGGAGGACGAGATCGACGCCGTGCGCCGGCGCTTCGAGCTCGACCCGGAGCGTCCGCTGGTCACCCAGGTATCGCGCTTCGACCGCTTCAAGGATCCGCTGGGCGTGATCAGGGCCTACCAATTGGCCAAGCGCTTCGTCCCCGGCCTGCAACTGGTGCTTGCCGGCGGCTCGGCAGACGATGACCCGGAGGGAGAGGCGGTGCTCGACGAAGTGCGCGCCGCCGCCGGCGACGACGCGGACGTGCACGTCCTGCTCCTGCCCCCGGACGCCCACCGGGTCATCAACGCCCTGCAGCGCGCCTCGGACCTGGTGATCCAGAAGTCCACCCGAGAGGGCTTCGGGCTCACGGTCACCGAGGCCATGTGGAAAGGCCGCCCGGTGATCGGCGGCGACACCGGCGGCATCCGCCTGCAGGTGGTCGACTTCCACACGGGCTTCCTGGTGAGCACGCCGGAGGGTGCCGCACTGCGGATGCGCTACCTGCTCAACCAGCCCCGCCTGATCCGGGAGATGGGTGCCAAGGCACACACCTTCGTGCGCGAGAATTTCCTGCTCACCCGCCAGTTGCGCGAGTACCTGACGCTTGGCATCGGTGTGCTCACCGGCAAGGGGGAATGGATCGAGCTGGGATGAGGGCTTTCTTTTTTGCCACAGAGGTCACAGAGGTCACAGAGAAAAGAAAAAAAGATCTCTCTCGCAAAGGCGCGAAGCACGCCAAGGAACCCGAAAAAATGCGTAGGTTGGGGTGAGGAACGAACCCCAACATGCGATGCCTCATCCCGGCCAATGTTGTTGGGGTTCGCGCTGCTCACCCCAACCTACGTATTTCCTGGTTTCATTCGCGTGCTTTGCGAGAGAACTGCCTTCTCTGTGCCCTCTGTAGCAAAACCGCCTTTCAGCAGATCCGGAACAGCGGGTTCGTCATGGGAAATGCATAGTCCACTGTGCCCGGTGTGAGCGTGTCTTCCGTCTTTCACCTCCAGTGCCCAGATCGGCGGCCGCAGTAGAACGGTGGTGAGAGATGCGGGCTGGCCTCGCACCTACTCGACAATCACTACCAGCGTCCCCTGCGGCACCCGATCAAACAGCTCGATCACATCCGTGTTGGTCATGCGCACGCAACCATCCGATGCCGGCCGTCCGATGCGTCCCTCCTCATCGGTGCCATGGATATAAATGAAGCGTTGAAACGAATCGATCCCGTCGCCCCGGTTGACACCCTCTTCCAGGCCGTCCAGCCACAGGATGCGGGAGGTGATGTTGTCATCGGGACTGCGCTCCCCCGGGCCGTTGAGTATGCGGGCCACTTCACCGGTGTTTCGCCGTCCCCGGAAGATGGTGCCGGGCGGGGCCTGGTCGCCGATGCGGCGCCGCACCTGATGCACGCCCAGGGGCGTCCTCAGGCTGCCGTCCCGGTTGCCGACGCCGAAGCGCGACGTGGACACGGGATAGTGCTGCATGGGCAGACCGCGTTCGAACCGGTAGAGGCGCTGCTCCCCCACGCGCACGATCAGCACCGGGTCACGGATCCGGTCCGGATAGGTCCGGGCGAGGTCATCGAGTATGTGTCGGTACCAGGTGCTCATGGGCATGAAGTAGGCGTTGTACGTATCCCGGCCGTCCCACCAGGCCGTAGCCGACAGCGGCAGCCAGGCGGACAGCCCGATCAGACAGACGCCCAGACCCGCGAGAACGCCATGGCACCGGCCATCACGTGTTGTTGTACAGGTCCAGATGGGCGTATTCCCGCGCCTTTTTCTGCTTGGCCAGATCATTGCGCCGCTGCTTGAGGTAGTCCAGGTACTCCGGCCCTACGCCCGTCACGTAATCGCCGTCAAAGACCGAGCAGTCGAAACGGGTGAGCTTCGGATTGCCCTTGCGAACCGCGTGGACCAGGTCATCAAGATCCTGGTAGATGAGCCGGTCCGCTGCGATGGCATGGCAGATTTCTTCCACCGTCCGCCCGTGGGCGATCAGTTCATCGGCGGCCGGCATGTCGATGCCGTAGACATTGGGGTATCGGATGGGCGGCGCCGCCGAAGCAAAATAGACTTTCTTCGCACCGGCCTCCCGGGCCATCATCACGATCTCGCGCGAGGTCGTCCCGCGCACGATGGAATCATCCACCAGCAGCACGTTTTTGCCCTTGAATTCCAGCGCGATGGCGTTGAGCTTGTGGCGCACCGACTTACGCCGCTGGGTCTGTCCCGGCATGATGAAGGTGCGGCCGATGTAGCGGTTCTTGATGAAACCCTCCCGGTACTTGAGATCCATCTCGTGGGCCATCTCGATGGCCACGGTGCGCCCCGTATCCGGGATGGGAATGATCACGTCGATATCGTGATCCGGCCATTCGCGCAGAATCTTCTTGCCCAGGCGGGTGCCCATGCGCATGCGCGCACGGTGGACGAACACATCGTCGATCACCGAATCGGGGCGGGCGAAGTAGACATACTCGAAGATGCAGGGCGAGAACACCAGATCGCTGTCGGCGCACACCTTACTGTGCACCTTCGCCTGCGCGTCGACGAACACCGCCTCGCCCGGCGCCAGATCACGCACCAGGTGAAACCCCAGCGTATCCAGGGCCACGCTCTCTGAGGCCAGCATGAACTCCTCGCCTTCCGGCCCCTCCCTGCTGCCCAGCACCACCGGACGGATGCCGTGGGGGTCGCGAAAGGCCAGGATGCCGCGTCCGGCCACCATGGCCACCACCGCGTAGGCACCCTGGCAGCGGCGGTGCACACCGGCCACCGCCTGGAAGATATCGTCCGCGTCCAGGGCCAGGTGATCCGCCTTGAGCAGTTCCTGGGCAAACACGTTGAGGAGGATCTCCGAGTCCGACTCCGTGTTGATATGGCGCCGGTCCTGCTGGAACAATTCGCGCTTGAGTTCCTGGGCGTTGGTGAGATTTCCGTTGTGACCCAGGGCGATGCCGTAGGGAGAATTCACATAGAAGGGCTGGGCCTCGGCCGAGGAGGCGCTGCCCGCGGTGGGGTAGCGCACATGGCCGATACCCATATTGCCGGTCAGGTTGCGCATGTGCTTCTCGTGGAACACGTCGCGTACCAGGCCATTGTCCTTGCGAAGATGCAGATGCCCATCCTCGTCGCAGGTGACGATGCCCGCGGCGTCCTGCCCGCGATGCTGCAGCACCAGCAATGCGTCGTAGAGCGCCTGGTTGACAGGACTTCGACTGACGATTCCTACAATGCCGCACATGCGACCCTCCGGGAGACTTCAAACACACACAGGACCTTCAGGACTGGAACACGAAGTGCGCCGCCAGCTCCTCGGACAGGAAACCGCGCAACCAGATGGCCAGACGCTCAAAATGGGGCAGGAGCATGCTCTCGCGCCACCAGATCTCTTCGGGAATCACCGTCAGCGCCCCGAGCAGGACCAGCACCGCCACCACCAGTACGCCGCGCGCCAGGCCGAACACCACACCCAGACTCCGATCGGTGCCGGACAGGCCCGTACGTCTGACCAACTGACCGGCGAGCACGTTGATGACGCCACCCAGCACCAGGGTGATGATGAACAACGCGGCAAAGGCGATCCCGATACGCAGGGTGCCGTCCGAAACCGCCACCGGCAGCATCTCGGCCAGGGCACTCGCGTAACCCAGGGAGATCCAGAATGCAATCACCCATGTGGCAAGCGAGATCGCCTCCTTGACGAATCCGCGAAACACGCTGATCACCGCCGAAAGCGCGATGATGCCGATTATGATGAAATCAATCCAGCCCATGGCGCGTCCCGGACCCGACGGACCATGAACTGCCGCCGGTCCGACTCACCCGGAAATGCGCGGGCCGCCCGCAACGGGCGGGTGAATCGAGGCGCACTGACCGTGTCGGCATCATCGGTGCATTTTACCAGTCCGCCGCATGGGAGATAAGGGAAGCGCCGGACAGACCGTCTGTCGGCCGGGGTGGACAGTGGCGCATTTCGTCAGGGATGTGCGACCACGATCCCCTGCAGTTCCACCTGATCCTTCATGCGGTCGCGCAGACGTTCTGCCTCCGAGCGTTCCGCCACCGGACCCACCTTGACGCGATAGAACATCCGGCCGTTGGCACGGGCAGGCTCCACGAACGCCGTGAACCCCAACTCACGCAGGCGGTCGCGTTCGGCACGCGCGTTCGCCTCCTCGCCGAAACTGCCCACCTGTACCGCGAAGCCGCCGGGATCCCCGGCGGGTTCTCCGGACGGCCTTTCCTGCACGGGCGCCGGGGCAGGGGCCGGTGCGGGCGGTGCAGGAGACGGGGCGCTTTCGGCAGGCAGCTCCACCGGCGCACTGCGCGGGGGAAGCGGATCCGGTTCCACGCTGCGCGCCTCGCTCCGGGGCGGAGGCCGCGTCTCTCCGGCCGGCGCTTCCGGAGGTCCGTCCAGCGCCAGGGGCGGGGCGGTTTCCGGGCGCAGGAACTCGGGCTCCGGGGGGATGGCATCGCGCAGGCTGA
Organism: Thioalkalivibrio sp.; assembly: GCA_007120155.1. Taxonomy (GTDB): domain Bacteria; phylum Pseudomonadota; class Gammaproteobacteria; order Ectothiorhodospirales; family Ectothiorhodospiraceae; genus Thioalkalivibrio_A. The sequence continues at coordinate 9,644 of SKOF01000566.1, forward strand.
CCTGCGCGTCACGCCCCGTGCCGTCCAGCAGCATGGGCAGGAAGATCACCGCCAGGGCCAGCAGCACGGCGGCGCCGACCAGACGCTGTTTCAATCGTGGATCCAC
>SKOF01000138.1 GCA_007120155.1 Thioalkalivibrio sp.
CGCCACGGCTACCTGGCGGGCGGCGCTGGCCTGTTCCTGATCGGCATACTCAACGGCTCGCTCACTTCCGGCACGGGGTTGTTCGCCACGTTCTGGCTGGTACGCTGGTTCGGCCTGGATTACAAGCGGGCGGTGGCCTACACCCTCGTGCTGGTGGGGGTCTTCTGGAACGGCACGGGCGCCTTGGTCCTGGGCATGCTGGGCGAGATCCGCTGGAGCTGGCTGCCCGCCCTGCTGGCGGGTTCCCTGATCGGCGGGTATCTGGGCGCCGGTCTGGCCATCCGCCACGGCAACCGCTGGATCAAACGCATCTACGAGGCGGTCACGCTGCTGGTCGGGCTGAGCCTGATCCTGAGATGACCGCCCCCGGCCACATCGAGGAGACCGCATGAGCGACCCCGTCACCCGCAAGCGCTGGGCCCGGATACGGATCATCGCCTTCTGGTGGTTCGCGGCGGCGATCATTGCCGGCAGCGTGATGCCTGCCGCCCAGATCCCGGAGACCGGACTCTCGGACAAGCTGGGCCACGTGGCGGCCTACGGCATCCTCGCGCTGCTCGGCCTGTACGCGTACCAGCGGCACGCACCGCTGGTACTGGCCGGCGCGTTCGGCCTGGGCGCGGCGCTGGAGATGGTGCAGTCCTTCATTCCCACGCGCAGCTTCGAATGGCTGGACATCGCGGCCAACGGCGCAGGGGTGCTACTGGGGTTCCTGGTGGTGGCTGTGGTGAACAGAAAGGTCGTTGGCTCGTAGACGGCCTCCGGGACGCAGCCCCCTATATCCCGTACTGTGCCCGATAGGCCTCCACCGCCTGGAGATGCCTCTCAAGGCCGCCGTGTTCGCGCATGAACGCGATGAGGTCATCGAGAGCGGCGATATTGACCACGCTCAGGCCGAACTCCGCCTCCACTTCCTGGATGGCCGAGCGTTCGCCCCGGCCCCGCTCCTGACGATTGAGCGCGATGGCCACGCCCACGGGCTGCGCGCCGGCAGCGCGGATGATGTCCACGGATTCGCGGATGGCGGTCCCGGCGGTGATCACGTCATCGACGATGAGCACACGGCCCGCCAGCGCCGCGCCCACCAGGTTGCCGCCTTCGCCGTGATCCTTGGCTTCCTTGCGGTTGAAGCACCAGGGCAGATCCCGGCCATGATGCTCGGCCAGAGCGATGGCGGTGGCTGCCGCCAGCGGGATCCCCTTGTAGGCCGGGCCGAAGAGCATATCGAATGCCAGCCCCGAGTCGCTGATGGCCCGGGCGTAGAAGGTGCCCAGGCGGGCCAGGTCGGAGCCCGTGCTGAACAGGCCCGCATTGAAGAAGTACGGACTGACGCGGCCGGACTTCAGGGTGAATTCCCCGAAGCGCAGCACGCCTCGCTCCAGACAGAAGGCAAGAAACTCGGACCGGTAGGTTTTCATGGGGGGCAAAGATACAAGATCCTCGATGCCAGGGGAACGGGACGACACCGCCGGCCGGACGCAAGCGGCCACCTCACCGAAAGCGCTCATCGTTCCGGGCGATCGCACCGGCGAACCACAGAACCTGTTGAGAAACGCACCCGGGCGTCCTGCCCGCATCCACATGCCGCCCTTTCCACTTCCGGGCCATGCCGGTAACCTTCGCACCCATGCGCATCATCACCCTCAACGCCAACGGCATCCGTTCCGCCGCCCGCAAGGGCTTCTTCGACTGGCTCAAGCAACAGCAGGCCGACGTGGTCTGCCTCCAGGAGACCAAGGCCCAGGAGCACCAGCTCGGCGACGAGACCTTCTGGCCCCAAGGCCATTTCACCTACTACTACGATGCCGCAAAAAAGGGTTACAGCGGGGTGGCCCTGTTCAGCCGCGTGGAACCCGACCGGATCATCACCGGACTCGGCTCCGAGGAGTTCGACCAGGAGGCGCGTTACATCGAGGCACAGTTCGGGAAACTTTCGGTGATCTCCCTGTACCTGCCCTCCGGTTCCTCCGGCGAGGAACGCCAGGCCGCCAAGTACCGCTTCATGGACCTGTTCATGAATCACCTCAGGGCGCTGCGGCGCAAGCGCCGCCAGTTCGTCATCTGCGGAGACTGGAACATCGCCCACAAGCCCATCGACCTGAAGAACTGGAAGAGCAACCAGAAGAACTCCGGATTCCTGCCCGAGGAACGGGCCTGGCTGGACACGCTGTTCGACCAGGTGGGCTGGGTGGATGCGTTTCGCGTGGTCGATACCCGGCCGGAACAATACACCTGGTGGTCCAACCGGGGACAGGCCCGGGCGAAGAACGTGGGATGGCGTCTGGATTACCAGATCGTCTCGCCGGGCCTGCGCGACAGGATCCGCTCGGCGAGCATCTATACCGGGGAGCGATTCTCCGATCACGCACCGCTGATCATGGACTACGATGTGCCCTTCCCGCCGGAACGCTGAGCGGGTTCGCCGCCGCGACACGGGGGCGACCCCTTCCAAGGATCACGACACCCAACCATGAACGCCTGGATCGAGAGTCTGAAGGTCTACTACGACCGGCGCATGCTGACGCTGCTGGCGCTGGGGTTCTCCTCCGGGCTGCCGGCGCCGCTGGTGTTCAGCAATCTCTCCATCTGGCTGCGCGACGAGGGCGTGAGCCGCACCGATATCGGTCTGTTCGCGCTGGCCACCACACCCTATGCCATCAACTTCCTGTGGGCGCCGCTGGTGGACCGCATGCCGCTGCCGTGGCTCACGGCCCGCTTCGGACGGCGGCGGGGTTGGACGCTGTTCGCCCAGGGATGGCTGATCCTCGCCATCGGATTCATGGCCCTGACCGATCCCTCCGGCAACCTGATGGCCGTGGCCGTGGCCGCCCTGTTCGTGGCCTTCGTCTCGGCCACCCAGGACATCGTCATCGACGCCTACCGCATCGACGTGCTCGAACCCCATCAGTACGGCGCCGGCTCGGCGGCCGCCATCTGGGGCTGGCATCTGGGCGGCACCCTCGTGGGCGGCGCCGGGGGGCTGTACCTGGCGTCCGCCTTCGGCTGGAACGTGGCCTACGGCGTACTGGCGTTCGCCATCGGTATTGGCGTGCTGGCCATCCTGCTGTCTCCCGAGCCCACGGCCAGACCCACGGCCGAGACCGTGGCGCGCGAACGGCGCGTCGCCGACCGCCTGCACCACATGAGCTGGCTGCGGGGACGCATGGCCGATTTGACCACCTGGTTCTACGGCGCCGTCGTGGCCCCCTTCGCCGACTTCATGCGCCGCGACGGCTGGGTGCTGATCCTGGTGTTCATCTTCGTGTTCAAGTTCGGCGATGCCCTGCTGGGGCGCATGTCGGGCGTGTTCTACCGCGAGATGGGATTTGCCCTGGTCGACATCGCCAACGTCTCCAAGGTGTACGGGCTCGCCGCAAACGGGGTCGGCATCGTGGTGGGCGGATACCTGGTGTTCCGCCTGGGCGTGATGAGATCCCTGTTCTTCGCCGGCTTCGCCGCCGCCAGCACCAATCTCACCTACTCCTGGCTCGCCATGTCGGGCCACGACATGACCGTGTTCAAGATCGCCGTGATGAGCGACAACTTCACCGGCGGGCTCGCCACCGTGGCGTTCGTGGCCTACCTCTCAAGCCTCACCAACGTGGCCTACACCGCCACGCAATACGCGCTGCTCGCCTCGCTCGGCAACTTGGCGCGCATCTGGCTGTCCGCCTCCAGCGGCTGGATGGTGGACCAGCTGGACGGGGACTGGGCGATCTTCTTCGCCATGACCGCCGGCCTCGCCCTGGTGGGCCTGCCGCTGCTGCTGATCCTCATGTGGCGTTTCCCCACACCCGCACCCAAACGGGTGGAACCGTCCGGCTGACCCGTTGGCGGAAGCGGCGCGGCCCCCGGCGGTGAGGCGGCCACGCATCGGGGCTTCCCCAAGGCGCTGCCATGCGTATATGCCATACTCAATCCGTGCGCCCCGGCGCGCCGTGCCGGCGGTCGAATGGCTGGTCGGGGCGGGCTCGCGCGCGTGTCCCGTACTGGGGGAACGGCCCGTTGCTTCGACCGGCAACGCGCCCCACCCGCACACGGCCATTGGGAGGTTCATCGACATGCCGATCCGACGCGCGGCGGGTGCCGCCCCCTGGGTTCTGGCACTCGCCGTGCCCCAGCCCGTCCCCGCCCAGGACATCAACTTCAGCTTTTACGCCTCGGCGCGGATCCAGGCCGAAGCGGTGCGCCCCGACAACCGTTCCGCACTGGGCGCCTACGAGGGATTCCGGGACGCCTACTCGCGCATCGGTTTCAACGCCGATTATCCGCTGCCCAACGGCATGGCGCTGTTCGGTCAGCTCGAACTCCCGCTGGATCTGGCAAACCAGGCCGTACAGGACCCGTGGGATCAGGACGAGAGCGTGCGCATCGCGCGCATCGGCATTGGTGGTGATTTCGGCCGCTTCAGCGTAGGGCAGATGTGGATGCCCTTCTACAATGCCATCGCCTACCCGGTCGACAGGTTCAGCAGTTACTACAGCGGCTTTGCCACCTACACCAGTTTTCGCCTTTCCGACACCATTGCCTTCGAAAGCCCGACGTTCAACGGACTGTCCTTCTCGGGCGCATGGAGCCGGCGTGACGGCGCACCCAGGGCGAGCGGCGCACTTGACGATCGGCTGCAACTGACCGCCAGTTACCGTGCGGGTGCCACCATATTCTCCGTGGGCGTGGATGATCTCGGCGGCGAGGCGGACTGGCAGATTTTCGGCGCGTCCCTGATGCACAGCATCGGCCCCCTGGACCTGGGCGCCAAGGTCGAAAGGCACAACAGCCGTATCAGCGACGCCTTCGGCGCCGACGGAGACACCGCCGTCAATGTCTATGCCGGCTATACCGCGGGCAGGAACACCTTCAAGCTGATGCTGGCGAACGTGGAGCGCTTCGGCGAGGACATCATCCACCTGGGCATGGATCACTGGGTGAACTACCGGCTGATGCTGTTTGCCGAGTACTACTACGAAGAGGAAACCGCCGCCATCACCGCCCGACGCGCCGGGCGCGAAACCTTCATCGACGAGGCCGGCGGCGGGCAGGTATTTCTCACAGGTATGCACTTCAGCTTCTGAGTAATGCGCGGGCCTTGTCGTGGCGGCAACGCGCACCCACGCCTTGCCCCTTGCCACTTGACGCGCCTTCAGTGAACGCCCCCCGGCGCCGGCGGTTCGATGCCGGGCGGGTTGGGATCCGGCGCGGCGTGATGCAGGATCATGCGCCAGCCAAACTCACCGCGGCGATAGGCGTTGGTGGCCAGCGCGACGCCGCGCAGGGCGCCGTCCACGTAGAGATTCTCCCGCAGCACATGCACGGCCAGATCGCCGCTGACGCGCACCTGCCGGTGGGTGATGCGAAAGCGCAGCATGGGCCCGTCGGCGAGGATGGAAGCCCAGCTGTCCATCACGGCGGCCACGCCATCCAGGCGCTCACCGCCCGGATGGACGCAGCACACGCCCCGTTCATCGGCCCACACTTCGCGCATGGCGTTCATGTCCGCCCGCTCGAAGGCATCGTAGAAGGCGGCTTCCGCCTGCTCGGAGGATTCGAAAAGTCGCATGCCCGGGACCTGAAGTATCCGGTGGATCGTGATAGGTTAGGCGCGCACTCCCGCGGCCACAAGCGCACTCCGCCATGTCCCATATCCTCGTCATCGGCAATGCCACCCTGGACATCGTCAACACCGTGGACCACTACCCGGTGGAAGACGAGGAACTGCGGGCCACCGGGCAGCAGGTGACGCCGGGCGGCAACGCCGCCAACAGCGCGCGCGTGCTGGTGCAGCTCGGGCACCGGGTCGACCTCGCCGCCGTGCTGGCCCTGGAGCCGGACGGGGAACGCCTGTCGGGCATGCTCAGGGAAAGGGGCGTCGGCGTGGACTGCTGCGCCCGGCACGAGGGCCGCACGCCCTGCTCCTATGTCACCCTGAGCGCACGGACCGGCTCGCGCACCATCGTGCATTTTCGGGACCTGCCTGAGATGGATGCCGCGCAACTGCGCACGGTGCCCGTGGAACACATGGACTGGGTGCACCTGGAGGCCCGGAACGGACGGACCACCGGTGCGTTGCTTCACGCGCTGCGCCCCAGGCTGGTGGACCAGCCGGTGTCCCTGGAAGTGGAGAAGGAGCGCCCCGACGTGGACACGCTGTTCGCCCTGGCCGATGTGGTGCTCTTCTCCAGGCCGTTTGCCCGGGGGCGGGGCTTCGACAGCGCCAGGGGCTTTCTGGAACACACCGGCGCGAACTGTCCGGGGCGGATCCTGGTCTGTACCTGGGGAGAGGCCGGCGCCTGGGCTGTTGATCACGACGGCGGGATGCATCATGCGCCTGCCGCGGCACCGCCCCGGGTGGTGGACACCCTGGGGGCCGGGGACACCTTCAATGCCGGACTCATTCACGGCCTCGCCGGAGGCCGCAACCTACCGGAGGCCCTGGACCTTGCCGTTCGCCTCGCCGGGCGAAAGGTGGGTCAGTCGGGGCTGGACGGACTGAAGGACGGGATATGACCGAACTCTGCCGACTCGAACAGCTGGACACCACGGGTTCCCTGGGCCTGACCGTGGACCTGGGCCGGGGCCCGGAGGAGATCTTCGTGGTGCGCCGCCATGACGTGGTGCGGGCCTACCGCAACAGCTGTCCGCACACCGGCGGTCCGCTGGAATGGCAGGATGACGCGTTCCTGGACGACGAAGGCGAGCACATCGTCTGCGCCACCCACGGGGCCCTGTTTCGCATCGATGACGGGTACTGCCTCGCCGGGCCGTGCAGGCGCCAGTCCCTGAGCGCCGTGCCCGTCCGGGTGGAAGGCGAAAAGGTGGTGCTGGCATGAACCGGCTCAGGTACCTGGCCTATGGCTCCAACCTGCATCCCGAACGCCTGCGCAGGCGCGTGCCCACGGCCGAACTGGAAGGGCGGGTGTGTCTCACCGGCTGGCGTCTCACGTTCCACAAGCGCGGTTATGACGGTTCCGGCAAGGGCCACCTGGTGGCCACGGAGCGGTCCGCGGACCGTGTATGGTGTGCCGTCTTCACCTTTCCCGCCCGGGATCGCGGGCCCCTGGACGAGGCCGAACGCGGCTACGGCGTCACCACCCTGACGCTGCCGGACGGCAGCCGCGCCTTCACCTACCTGGCCCTGCCTGAACGGCTGGACACCCGGGCGGTTCCCTATGACTGGTACCGCGATCTCATCGCCACCGGCGCCCGGTACCTGGGCGCCCCCGGGGATTACATCGCCGCCATCGCGGACCACCCGGCCATCGCGGACCCGGATCCGGGCCGGGGGGCACACCACCGCCGCCTGATCGCGGACCTGGCGGATCTGCCCGCCTGGAAACCGGGCCCGTGAGCTCCGTCGAGCCCGCCGTTCAGGTCACTGGCCTCGGCAAGACCTTCGGCACGGTGCGCGCCGTGGAGGAGGTCAGCTTCCGTGTGCCCCGCGGCAGCACCACCGCGCTGCTCGGCCCCAATGGCGCCGGCAAGACCACCACTCTCGCCATGCTGCTCGGCCTCATGACGCCCAGCGCCGGCGAGATCCGCGTGCTGGGCGAGGACATGGGCCGCCACCGCTACCGGGTGCTGGGCCGCATGAACTACGCCTCCCCTTATACCGACCTGCCCCAACGGCTCACGGTGCGGGAAAACCTCATGGTCTACGGCCGGCTCTACGGGGTGCGCGATCTGCCCGCACGCATCCGCGCGCTGGCGGCCGAATTGGACCTGGAGGCACATCTGCAGCGCCCGTACCGCAACATGTCGGCCGGCCAGCGCACCCGCGTGGCGCTGGCGAAGGGGCTGCTCAACGAACCGGAGTTGCTGCTGCTGGACGAACCCACGGCGTCGCTGGATCCGGACACGGCCGACCGGGTGCGCGGTTGGCTGGAGGCCTACCGGACACGCTCCGGCGCCACCATCGTGCTTGCCTCCCACAACATGCCGGAGGTGACGCGCCTGTGCGACCAGGTGGTCATGATGCGCGCGGGCCGGATCGTGGACACCGGCACCCCGGCGGCCCTGATCCGGCGTTACGGCCGACAGAATCTGGAAGAGGTCTTCCTGGATGTGGCGCGGCAGGTCACCACAGGAGCGCCACCGCACGACGTCCCATGACGGGTCCATCGAACACCACCTGGGCCGCCGGCGTGCGGCCTGACGCCAGCCCGTAGCACACGTGCAGGGGCAGCAGGTGCTCCTCCCGGGGATGACAGAAGCGCGCCGCGGGCGCGTCCCGCCAGCCGATCAGCCGGCGCTCGCGTTCCGCCGGTGCCAGTTCGGGCGACGTGCAGGTCTCGATCAGCCAGTCGTGAAAGGCGTCGACCTCCCGGGGATCACCCACGCGGGGGTCCAGCAGCGCCCGCATGTTGTGAAAGGAGAACCCTGACCCCAGCACCAGCACGTTGTCCTCGCGCACGGCGGCCAGCGCCCTGCCCAGGGCAATGTGCGCGCCCGGGTCCAAATGTCCGAGCAATGACAGCTGGACGCAGGGGATGCGCGCATCCGGGTACATGAGCCCGAGGGGGACGAACAGGCCGTGATCGAACCCCCGCTCCGCATCCACCTGCCCTTCGAGGCCCGCCGACCGAAGCATGCCATGCAGCCGATTCGCCAATTGCGGATCGCCCGGGGCCGGATAGCGAATGCGGTAGGTCTCCTCGGGAAAGCCGTAGTAGTCGTAGATCAGCTTCGGCCGGGGCGCACCGGTCACCGTGGGGAGTTCCGTCTCCCAGTGCGCGCTCACCACCAGGATCGCCGCGGGGGTCCCGAGCCGGGCAGGGACGGCCTTGAGGAAAACCACCAGATCACGGTGGGCGGGATCATCCATCAGGGGCATGGGGCCGCCGCCGTGGGGGATATAGAGGACGGGGGATGCCATGGGGAGGTGAGCCTTCTCAGGTGCGGGACAGATCCGAAACCAGGCTCTCCGGACCCGGTTGCCGCTCCCTGGCCGGATCCTCCCAGAGCGACTCGATGGCGGGCACCCGGCCCTCCTCCAACCAGCCCACCAGGCTGGTCCACTGGACCACATCCCGGGCCTGAGTGCCGCCGCACAGTTCGTGAATGCCCTGGCCCGCCTCGAAGGCGCGCACATAGTTCTGGGAGTCGCGCAGTACACCCGCCACCGGGATCTCCAGGCTGGTGAGAAAACGCATCAGCGACCGGAACACCAGGGTATTGCGCTTGACGCGGTTGGCAACCACCGCAATGCGGTTGTCCGAGCGGGGGATCTTCGCCGCCAGCAACAGGTCCGCGACGCACCGGGTGGCCGCGTGGATGTCGATATCCGAGGGCAGCACGGGGATCAGGATGCGGTCGGCATCGCGCGTCAGCTCGCGCAACCCCTCCCGGGGGACACCGGCGGGCGTGTCCACCACCAGACGCTGCGTGTCCGCGGGCGGCTGCATGGCAAAGCTGCGGGTCACGTTGGCGGGCAGGTCGAATGCCTTCAGGGGATGGACGCCGGGGCGGTCCTCGCCGCGCTTTCCGAGCCAGCGCATGCTCGTGCCCTGGGCATCCATGTCCATGAGGGTGGCGCGCAATCCCCGAACGGCGTAATAGGCCGCCAGGTTGGTGGCCAGCGTCGACTTGCCGGCCCCGCCCTTCGGATTCAGGACCAGCACCTTGCGAAATGCCGCATCTTCCTGATACATGCGTC
>SKOF01000387.1 GCA_007120155.1 Thioalkalivibrio sp.
CTGGCACTTCGTGCCCGAGGCCATCGTGGGCGTATACCGCTGGCGTCACCCCGGCAGCGGCGACACCTACCTGCGTTTCGCCTTCTGCGGCACCGTGCGCGACCGCGACGACAACCGCGCCCTGGATCGCGAAATCCGCCGCGTGCTGTGGATGGATCGCGCGGCAATGATCGAGCGGCGGGCGCAGTTGAGGAGCCCGCTGGTGCTGCGCTGCGTGGATGACTATCTGGCGGGGCGGCGCCATGCCCTGGATCTGCTCCAGGATGAGACGGGGTCATGATCCGCCGGGACGAACGGATCATCGTGGGCATGTCCGGCGGCGTGGACTCCTCGGTGGCCGCCCTGCGTCTGCTGGACGACGGTTACCGGGTGGAAGGCCTGTTCATGAAGAACTGGGAGGACGACGACGAGCCGGGCTATTGCGCCGCCGCGGAGGATCTGGCCGACGCCCAGGCGGTCTGCGATCTGCTGGAGATCCCGCTGCACAAGGTGAATTTCGCCCACCATTACTGGGACCGTGTGTTCAGGCATTTTCTCCACGAGTACGAGGCGGGGCGTACGCCGAATCCGGACATCCTGTGCAACAAGGAGATCAAGTTCCGCGCGTTTCTGGATTATGCCAAGGCACTCGGCGCGGCGCGCATCGCCACGGGCCACTATGCCCGGATCGGTCGCGACGGATCCCGCTACACCCTGCTCGCCGGTCGCGATGCCAACAAGGACCAATCCTACTTCCTCTACACTCTGGACCAGGCACAGCTTGCCCGGAGTCTCTTCCCGGTAGGTGAACTGGAGAAGGACCGGGTCCGGGCGATCGCCCTGGAACGCGGCCTTCCCGTCCACGCCAAGAAGGACAGCACGGGTATCTGTTTCATCGGCGAGCGCCGCTTCCGGGATTTTCTCATGCGCTACCTGCCCGCCCGGCCGGGCCCGATCGTGGATCTGGAGGGCACGGTGCTGGGCGAGCACCAGGGACTCATGTATTACACCTTCGGGCAGCGCCAGGGGCTGGGGATCGGCGGCGTGCGCGCGGGCGCCGATCAGCCCTGGTACGTGGTCGACAAGGATATGGGCGGGAACCGGCTGATCATCGCCCAGGGGCACGACCATCCACTGCTCTTTCACCGCGCCCTGCACGCGGAGGCGCTCCACTGGGTCTCGGGCGCAGCGCCGGCATCGCCCCTGGACTGCCAGGCCCGCATCCGCCACCGCCAGCCCCGGCAGGACTGCCGGCTGGCGCTGCTGCCCGAGGGGCGTGCGGAAGTGACATTCCATGCACCCCAGCGGGCCATCACCCCGGGGCAGTCGGTTGTGTTCTACCGCGCGGATGAATGCCTGGGGGGCGGCATCATCGTGTCCCGTTCAAATCCCCGGGCGGTGTCGGGTTGACGCAAAGGTCTGTACGCCATTCATACCGGCGCCCGATTCACGGTATATTAGGCCGATGCCGCGAGGACGCCGAGGCCTCCCGGACCTGACCCGCAACCCGACTCAGCCACAAGGCCCACCCGTTCGTGGAATCCACCCAGCGCAATCGTGTCATCGCCCTCGCGGCACTCTTTCAGGCGGTTTCTCTGGTCAAGGACCTGGCCTGGCATGGCCGATGCGATGCCGACGAGTTCCGCACCATGGCGGGCAGCCTGTTCAGTTTCGAGGCGACCGGGATCGACGGCATCTACGGCAACGTGCACCGCCTTCGGCGGGGTATGGAGTTGGTGGCCAGTCAGCTGCAATCAGGCGGTCGGGGCGGTGACATGGAGCTCACACGCTACGCGGTCGGCCTGTTGTTTCTGGAACGCAAGCTCATGAAACAGCCGGAGATGGTGAACCGCCTGCGCGAGGGTATCCAGTCCGCTGAACGACAGCGCGACTACTTTGACGACCCGACCCATCAAAGTGTCGTCTCGGCCCTGGCTCAGACCTATCAGGACACCATCAGCGAGCTTGGCCCGCGAATCCTCGTTCAGGGGGAGCAGGCCCACCTCTCCAACGAGGACAACGCCGCGCGCATACGCACGTTGCTGCTTGCGGGCATCCGTGCCGCGGTACTCTGGCGCCAGGCGGGCGGTTCGCGCTGGCGCCTGCTGTTCTCCCGAAGCGGGTTGCTGCGCGAGGCACGGGCCATCATGGCGCACTGACCACCTCCTTCGGTATCCACTCATCACCGCACATCGGACCACGGGGATCTTTCCATGACTGACAGCTTCAATACCCGCACCCGACTCGACGTCGAGGGCAAGACCTACGTCATTCATCGCCTGCGCGATCTGCCCGGGACCGGGACACTGCCGTTTTCCCTGAAGATCCTGCTGGAGAACCTGCTGCGCTACGAGGACGGCAAGACCGTCCACCCCGGGGATATCCAGGCCCTGCTGGACTGGGATCCCGCCGCCGAGCCTTCCAAGGAGATCGCCTACCGTCCGGCGCGCGTGCTGCTGCAGGATTTCACCGGCGTGCCGGCGGTGGTGGATCTGGCCGCCATGCGTGATGCCATGGAGCGTCTCGGGGGCGACCCCGCGCGCATCAATCCCCTGCAACCGGCGGAACTGGTGATCGACCATTCGGTCCAGGTGGACAGTTTCGGTACGGCCAATTCATTCAATCTGAACGCGGAACTGGAATACTCCCGCAACCGGGAGCGCTACAGTTTTCTCAAATGGGGCCAGCAGGCCTTCTCCAACTTCGCCGTGGTGCCGCCGGACACCGGCATCGTGCACCAGGTGAACCTGGAATACCTGGCGCGCACGGTGTTTTCCCAGGAGCAGCCCGATGGCACGCTCATGGCCTATCCCGACACCCTGGTCGGCACGGACTCCCACACCACCATGATCAACGGCCTGGGCGTGCTGGGATGGGGCGTGGGCGGCATCGAGGCCGAAGCGGCCATGCTGGGCCAGCCCATCTCCATGCTGATCCCGCAGGTGGTGGGCTTCCGCCTGGTGGGCAACCTGGCCGAGGGGGCCACCGCCACCGACCTGGTGCTTATGATTGTCGAGATGCTGCGCAAGCACGGCGTGGTGGGCAAGTTCGTTGAATTCTTCGGCGAAGGCCTCGCCCACCTGCCCCTGGCGGACCGGGCCACCATCGCCAACATGGCCCCGGAGTATGGTGCCACCTGCGGCATCTTCCCCATCGACGACGAGACCCTGACGTATCTGCGTTTGTCCGGCCGGGATCCGCACCAGATTGCGCTGGTGGAGGCGTATGCCCGGGAACAGGGCATGTTCCGCGAGGCCGGTGCCGCGGAGGCGCGCTATACCAGCCTCCTGGAACTGGATCTGTCCACCGTGGAGCCCTCGCTGGCCGGGCCGAAGCGGCCCCAGGACCGCATCCGTCTGGGCGAGGCCGGCCAGGTCATCGAGGGCGCCATCCGCAGCATGCTGGCCGAGCGCGAGCCTGAATCCAGCGAACCCGCCGAAGCCGAACGCTTCGAGGCGGAGGGCGGCCACACGGCCGTGGGCGTGGAGCATCAGGCCGAGAGCAGGCCGCCCCGCCACACGGTGAAGATGAACGGCGAGGAGTTCCAGTTGGACCACGGTGCCGTGGTCATTGCCGCCATCACCTCCTGCACCAACACTTCCAATCCCTCGGTGATGCTCGGGGCGGGGCTCGTGGCCCGCAAGGCCCGCGAGCGCGGTCTCACGGTCAAGCCCTGGGTGAAGACCTCCCTGGCCCCGGGGTCCCGGGTGGTGACCGACTACCTGACCCAATCCGGCCTGCTCAATGACCTGGAGGCCATGGGTTTCCATGTGGTGGGCTACGGCTGCACCACCTGCATCGGCAACTCCGGCCCCCTGCCCGAGCCCATCAGCGAGGCCATTCTGAAGGATGACCTGGTGGTCAGTTCCGTGCTCTCCGGCAACCGCAACTTCGAGGGGCGTATCCACTCCGAGATCCGCATGAACTTCCTCGCCTCGCCGCCCCTGGTGGTGGCCTATGCCCTCGCGGGCCGCATGAACATCGACATCTACAACCAGCCTCTGGGCGAGGACGCGGACGGCAACCCTGTGTATCTGCGTGACATCTGGCCCACCCAGGAGGAAATCCGCACGGTGGTCAGCCAGAATGTGGATGCCGCCAAGTTCCGCGCCGCCTACGAGGACGTGTTCCAGGGCGAGACGCGCTGGAACAACCTGCCGGCCCCTTCGGGCCAGCGGTTCGACTGGCAGGACGACTCCACCTACGTGCGCAATCCGCCCTACTTCGACGGCATGAGCGCCACGCCCGATCCGATCAGGGACATCAGCGGGGCCCGGGTGCTGGCGTTGCTGGGCGACAGCGTGACCACCGACCACATCTCCCCGGCCGGCAATATCAAGCCCGACAGTCCGGCGGGTCTGTACCTGACCGGGCACGGCGTGAAGCCGGCGGATTTCAACTCCTACGGGTCCCGGCGCGGCAACCACGAGGTGATGATGCGCGGCACGTTTGCCAATGTCCGTCTGCGCAACCTGCTGGCCCCGGGTACCGAGGGCGGCGTGACGCTGCATCTGCCGGACGGCGAGCAGATGTCGATTTACGACGCCGCCATGAAGTACCGCTCCGAAGGTGTGCCTCTGGTGGTGCTGGCCGGCAAGGAGTACGGCTCGGGGTCTTCCCGTGACTGGGCCGCCAAAGGGCCGTGCCTGCTGGGCGTGCGTGCCGTGATCGTGGAAAGTTTTGAGCGCATCCACCGATCCAATCTGGTGGGCATGGGCGTACTTCCGCTGCAATTCCAGGAGGGTCAGAACGCCCAGTCACTGGGCCTGACCGGCCGCGAAAGGATCGACATCGAGGGTCTGGGTGACGGGGCCGTCAGGGAGGTGACCGTCAAGGCCACTGACGACAGCGGATCGGTCATCACCTTCCAGGCCCGGGTGCGGCTGGATACCCCCCAGGAGGTCGATTACTACCGGCATGGTGGCATCCTGCCCTATGTGCTGCGCCAACTGGTGGGCTGAGCGGCCGGGATTCGCCTGGTGTCGTGCGCCGCAGATATCTTGCATTTCAGCGTGGCTGTACGGGCGTGGAACAGCAGTGCATCGGTCCGGTTCATAGTGGAGAAGTGACGCGCTTGCCGCCTGCCCCGACAACCTGTAGCGTAATGCGCGAAGCCTTGGGATTCATGGGCTTATGAAGAATAAACAGAAGCTGCGCACGGTTTATCTTGTACCGGGCTCGGTCCTGGCGGACGACGTGCGTGATCGCACGGGCAGGCTGCTGCTGCCCGCCGGAATGCCCTTGAAGGAACGGCACCTGCGCGTCCTCATGATCTGGGGCGTCACCGAAGTGGTGGCATGGTGCGAGACGGGCGATGTCCACTCCGGCGAGGATGAAGGGCAATCGGAGGATCAGGGCGATGGGCCGGACCCGCATGTGCTGGCGCAGGCCGAAGCAGTCGCAGGAGACGCCTTCCGCCACTGTGATCTTGACATGCCGGTGATGCGGGCGCTTCATGAAGCCTCGGTCAGGCGTCTGGTGCTCGAGATCTCCCGGAAGGGTCCCTCATGACGGCACAGGTTACCCGAGATCTGATCAAGAACAACCTGAGGCTGACGAACCTCCCGGATACCTACCACCGGATGGAGGAAACGGTATACGACCCGGCGACCTCCTTCGACGCCATGGCGCACATCATTGAACAGGATGCCGCGCTCACCGTGCAGATGCTCAAGGTTGCCAACAGCAGCCTCTACGATTTTCCCTACAAGATCCAGTCCGTCTCCCGGGCCATCAGTATCATCGGGACCGAGCAGTTGAGAGACCTGGTTCTGGCCGCCACGGTGATCCGGTTTTTCAACCATGCGCCGCTGGACGGTGTGAACATGGACAGTTTCTGGCGCCACAGTGTGGCCTGCGCGATCGTCTGCCGCGCGATTGCCACGATTCGTCGCGAACCCAACGTGGAACGATTCTATGTCGCCGGCCTGCTGCACGACGTCGGTCGGCTGGTGATCTTCATGCAGCCCGAAGACAGGATCACGCAGCTGCTCAAGCGCCGGGACGAGCACACCGAACTGCTTTACAAGGTGGAACATCAGGTGCTCGGATTCGACCACGCGGGGCTCGGCGGATCGCTGATGGCGGCCTGGCAGTTGCCGCCCGTGTTCGAGGAAGCCGTACGCTGCCATCACGCGCCGGACCAGGCCGTCAGCTATCCGATTGAAGCCGCCGTGGTGCATGTTGCCGACAGCATTGCCAACGCCCTGCGATTCGGCACCAGCGGCGAACGCTACGTGCCACCCATTGACTCGACCGCATGGGGCCGCCTGGCTCTGCCGGAATCGTCACTGGAGCAGATCATCCGGTATACTGAGCAGCACTATCGGCAAGCCGTCGAGGTCTTCCTGGGGTAAGTCCATGCCATCAGAAGTGGCCAAGACCTGGCATCATGCACTTCCCGATATGGAAGTCATGAAACGCCGCGTCGAACATCTGGAGAAGACCAACCAGTGGCACAGCTACGCCATGGATGTGCTGGGCTCCATGACCGCCATCTTTGGCGACAACCAGCGCAATCGCGACACCCAGTCGATCCTCAGAAACGCCCACGAATGTCTCAACCGCATCATCAGCTTCGACGAGGCCGGTTTTTACACGGTTGATGATGAGTCCAGCTTCGATCTCTCCTATGCGCAGCCGGATGGTACGGAGGCCGGCATCGATGCGGAGGTGGAAGTCTTTATCCGAAACGGCATGTTTGCCTGGGCCATCAATCAGAACCATCCGGTCTGCCTGCCATCCAGGGACCGCCAGTCCACCATCATCCTGCACGTGATCTCCACCCGAAGCCGTATTCGCGGCATGTTCGCGGGCAGGTTGTCCGAGGAACAGGCGGGCACTACCGAGGCGGCCCTGAAACTTCTGTCCATCGTCCTGTTCAACACCGCGTATGCCCTGGAGAGCGCCGCGCTGTACAGCCTCATGGACCAGCAGCAGCGCACACTCAAGAAGATCACCGAACGCCAGTCCGAGGAACTGGTGCACCAGTACAGCCACGATCTGCTGACCAACCTCCCCAACCGGGTGTTGTTCGTGGACCGGCTGGAACAGCTGATCGCGCGGCGTTCCGCCAGGGACACCAACCTGGCCGTGATTCTGCTGGACCTGGACAACTTCAAGCGGGTCAACGACTCTCTGGGCCACAGGGCCGGGGACCTGCTCATCAAGCTGCTCGGCACCGAGCTGCACAGGACCTTTCTGACCGAGGAGATCTCCAGGCGCTTCGACCTTGAGCCTGCCAGCATCACCCTCTCGCGCCTGGGCGGCGACGAGTTCGGGCTCATCCTGGATGGCGTGGAATCCCTGGACCTGGTGGTTCGCGCGGTCCAGCACCTGATCGGCATCATCAGCCGGGAGCACGACGTCGAGGGGCATCAGGTCTTTCTCACCTGCAGCGTGGGCATCAGCGTCTTTCCCTATGACGGCGAGAATGCGGACACGCTGATCAAGAACGCGGACGCAGCCATGTATGACGCCAAGCAGCGTGGCCGCAACAGCTTCCGGTTCTACACCAGGGAGATCAATTCCCAGACCTATCGCCAGCTCATTCTCGAGAACGATCTCGTCAAGGCGCTGGCCCGGAATGAGTTCGAGGTCTACTACCAGCCCCAGGTGGAACTCGACACCGGCCGGGTGATCGGGGCCGAAGCCCTGTTGCGTTGGCGCCATCCCGAAAAGGGGATTCAGCCGCCGGCCAATTTCATTGCCATCGCGGAGGAGACGGGGCTGATCGAAGGGCTGGGCCTGTGGGTCCTTCAGGAGGTCTGCGCGGACCTGAGCCGGCTGGGCCGGGATGGTGCGGAGACCCCCCGCATCTCCATCAATCTGTCAGCGCGCCAGTTCCGGCAGAGCAATCTGGTGGAACAGTATCGCGCGGTGATCCAGGAGACGGGCACCGATCCCGGACGTCTTGAGCTGGAGCTGACGGAAAGCACCATCATGAAGGACATCGATATCGCAGTGGGCATGTTCCAGCAGCTTCACTCCCTGGGTGTGCGGCTCGCCATCGATGATTTCGGCACCGGCTATTCCTCCCTGAACAACCTGAAGCACTTCCCCATCGATACGCTCAAGGTGGACCGCTCGTTCGTGTGTGACATACCGGACGACAAGGACGATGCCGCCATCGTCACCGCCATCGTCGCCATGGCGAAGAGTCTGCACCTTGAAGTGGTGGCCGAAGGCGTGGAAACCCGCGAGCAGCTGGAATTCCTGCGCCGCCTCGGCTGCGAGATCGTGCAGGGATACTTCTACAGCGAACCCCTGCCCTTCGAGCAGTTCCGCACACTGCTGAATGGATGGACTGCCACGGCATAAGTGGGAAGTGGGAATCTGGAAGTGGGAATCGTACTTCCCAATTCCCAATTCCCACTTTCCTAGACCATCTTCCCCGGATCCAGCAGTCTGCGCAGTTCCGCTTCCGGCAGATCCGTCTCTTCCAGGGCCACATCGATGACCGCACGCCCCTCGGCGTAGGCCTTCTTGGCGATGGCGGCACCCTGTTCGTAGCCGATGATGGGGTTGAGCGCCGTGACCAGGATAGGATTGCGGTCCAGGGCCTCGCGAAGCCGGGCCTCGTTGACCGTGAACCCGGCAACGGCCCGGTCGGCCAGCAGCCGTGACGCATTGGCCAGCAACTCCGTGCTCTGCAGCAGGTTGTGGGCGATCACTGGCAGCATCACGTTGAGCTGGAAATTGCCGGACTGGCCGGCAAGGGCGACCGTGGCATCGTTGCCCATCACCTGGGCGGCCACCATGGCCACCGCTTCGGGGATCACCGGGTTCACCTTTCCGGGCATGATGCTGCTGCCCGGCTGCAATGACGGCAGACTGATCTCGCCCAGGCCCGCAAGGGGCCCCGAGTTCATCCAGCGAAGATCGTTGGCGATCTTCATCAGGCTCACGGCCGCGGTGCGCAGCTGGCCGCTCACCTCCACCGCCGTGTCCTGGGCGCTCATCGCCTCGAAGAAGTCCGGTTTGCTGCGAAAGACTTCGCCCGTGGTCTGGTGGAGTTCCTCCGCCACCAGCCTGGCAAAACCCGGTTCCGCATTCACACCGGTCCCCACGGCGGTGCCGCCCAGTGCCAGTTCCAGGAGGCCCTCCCCGCTTCGCTCGAGACGATGGATGCCGCTGCGGATCTGCCGCGCCCAGCCGCCAATCTCCTGGCCCAGGGTCACGGGCATGGCGTCCATCAGGTGGGTGCGCCCCGTCTTGACCACGTCCTTGAGTTCCGTTGCGCGCCCTTCAAGAACCGCGGCCAGGTGCTCCATGGCCGGCAGCAGACCGTTCACCAGGGCCAGCCGCGCCGAGACATGGATGGCCGTTGGCACCACGTCGTTGGAACTCTGGCCGCGGTTGACGTGGTCATTGGGATGCACTGTCGCCCCGAGGTGTTCGCTCGCCAGGCGGGCGATCACCTCGTTGGCGTTCATGTTGGAACTGGTGCCCGAGCCGGTCTGAAACACGTCCACGGGAAACTGCGCGTCATGGTCCCCTTCGGCCACCGCGCGGGCGGCGGCGTCGATGGCCTTGGCCACGTCCGCATCCAGCGCGCCCAGGGCCGCGTTGGCCCGGGCAC
>SKOF01000397.1 GCA_007120155.1 Thioalkalivibrio sp.
CGCGCCAACGCCGCTTCTGTTGACGAAATAGACCCATGAGCTGCCGATGTCGAGGGTGACACCGTCGGCCAGCAACAGATTGTCCCGAATGTTCAGCTGCCCACCAGCCAGGACCAGATCGCTGCCAATCGTAACGTTCTCGAGATGGCACGAACCCACAAAGCAGCTCTGGACCGTCAGGGTCTCACCCACGATGGTTCCGTTCCTGATCACTCCGGAGAACGTGTCGAGACCGCCGGGACCGAAGTCACCGCCGTCGCCGATGTCGAGCGGCGTCTCGCTGTTGCCCAGATCGATTGTGCCGAGGACGTGGAGCGTTCCGCCCGTGCGATCCAGCGTACCGAGGCTCTCCGGCGTCAGGCTCCCGTACAGTTGCAGGGCGCCGGAGGCCAGCTCGGTGGTGCCTTCGGCATTGCTCCAGGCGCTGCCCGGGCGGATGGTCAGAGTCCCACCCGCCGCACTGAGCGTGTTGCCTGCCTCCAGGTGGAGATTGGTGGGCTGGAGCAGGAGCAGCCCCGTCCCCGACTCAGCCCTTATCGTGCCGTGGTTGGTGAAACTCGTCGGACTGATCGTACGTCCCCCGGTATTGGTAATGGTGCCGTAATTGATCCAATGGCCATTGTTCCATGCCTGGCGGATATCACCCCAGCCCGCCAGTGTCACGCCTTCGGCGATCGTCACGGTGCCATTGTTGTTGGCGTCGTTCGCAAGAAGTGCGCCACCACCGCTGATCAACGTCGCCGACGTGGCGCCGTCGGCCAAGCCGATCACATTGGCCGCACTTCTGAACCGAACGTGTTGGCTGCCGGTGGTGAAGGTGACGCCGTCGGCCAGCAGGAGGCTGCCAAAGACGCGCAAGCCCCCTGCTAGGATCAGATCGCTGCCGATGGTGGCATTGCTCAATTCGGATGTGCCGCTGGTGGCCAGGTTGCTGGCGATGATGGTGCTGTTGTCGATCCGCCCGCTATTGAGCGTGATGGTCTTTCCCGACGCGTCGACGGTGCCGCCGTTGGTATCGATCCGCCCGGAGGCGACGTTGACCTGACCGCTGCCGCTTGCGTCCGAATCCGGATTGAGCACCAGGTTCAGTCGGTTGCTGGTGCTGGTGATGCTGGCGTTGATGTTGATGTCGTTGTGCGCGCTCAGCGTCAGCGTTGCGTCAGGGCCGTCGAACTTTGTGATGGTGGCATCGACGGTGATGTTGCCGGCATCGTCGCCCGCCGCGACCGTCTCGATCGTGACGTCCACCCCTTCGCTCAGGGTGTTGACGATCTGACCGGCCGTCAGGCAGTTGTCGCCGCTGCAGCTGTCGGCGGAGATGGTGATATCGGTCGGGTCGATCAGCCACAGCCCGCCCTTGCCGTGCGGAGCCGCCGCCTTGACGGTGGGGTTGTCGAACCGTATGGAGGCCGCGCTGGTCTCGATAAAACCCCCGTCGCCGCCGTCCGGCGCACTGGCGTCCAGTGTTCCCCCCACCACGATGCGGTCATGTTCCATCCCGCCGAGGATGAACACCTCGCCGGCCTGCGCCTCCACCGTGCGCGCCTGCACCAGCCCCTGGTTGTTGACGGCGGTGGCGGCCAGGTCCCGGGCGACGCTGGCGGTCATGATGACCCGGCCGCCGTCGGCGATCAGGCTGCCCAGGTTCTCGACGCCGGCCAGTTCGGTCAGCACCGCCTCATCCACCGCGACGCCGAGCAGGCCGGAACCTTCGATGTCCAGCGTGATGCGGTTGCCGGCCGCAAGGACGATCTCGCCCAGGCGCGCCTGCACGATGCCTTCGTTGGCGGTGTAGTCGCCTGCCAGAACGATGTATCCCTCGTTGGCGTTCAGCAGACCCCGGTTGAGAACGCCGACGCCCTCGGCCGGCGAGGCGGCACCGCGCTCGAACTCGTGGCGGCCCGCCATGAACGCATCGTTGTCGATATCGAGGGTGGTGGCGACGAGACCGTGCACGTCCACCCGGGCGGAGGTGCCGAAGAGGATCCCCCGGGGGTTGATCAGGAAGACCTGCCCGTTGGCCTCCAGGGCGCCCAGGATCTCGCTGGGGCTGCCGCCGGTCACGCGGTTCAGGGTGGCGGCATCCCGCCCGGGTTGTATGAATCGCACCCGCTCACCGGTACCGATGTTGAAGCTCTGCCAGTCGATGACGGCCCGGTGGCTGCTCTGGTCGATCAGGGTCGTGCTCTGATCGGGACGGGTGACAATCGCCTCTCCGCGCACCACGTTCCCTCCGACGGGGCCGGCCAGCGCCGCGCCCGGGCCCACCAGGGCAAGGATCAGGACGTGGCGCGGATGCAGCGCACGCCGGATGGCGGCACGCAACGGACTGAGGGGGAAGCTGCCGGCATTCTGCCTTGGTCCATTGGCCATGGTCGTTCTCCTCAAGCAGGCACGGGTTCGGGACATCAGAACACTGCCCCCAGGGTCATCCAGAACCGGCTCGAATCGTCACCGGATTCGCGTCCGTGGACGGGTTTCGCCCAGGACATGTCGAGGCTGTAGCGTTCCCTGAGCAGCACGCTCACGCCGGTGCCCGCGGCCCCCAGCGCGTCGCTCCTGTCCTGGCCGTCCAGGGGCTGCCGGCGGTGGATGTGCCCGGCATCGACGAACCCGCGCAGGGTGACAAAGCCGTCCTCCAGGCGGTGATAACGGCGCAGTTCGGCGCTGGCGAAAACGCCCTGGTCGCCGCGCTGGCGTGAGGCGACAAAGCCGCGCACGCTGTGGGGTCCGCCGATGCCGAACTGCAGCGCGTCCGGCAGGGGATCGGCGGAGAGCTGCAGGTCGCCTCGCCCGGACAGGCTCCAGCCGCCTGCCAGGAAACGCTCGCTCCCGCCTGTCAAACCCAGGCGCAGGGGAATGCCCCCGTCCCGGGTCAGACCGTCTCCGCGCGTGGCGTTGCGGCGCAGGTTGCTGCCCAACTGGAGTGAGGCGCTATGACGCGTGCGTTCACCGAGTGCGTCGAAATGCAGGCCTGCCTCCAGCAGATCGACCCGTCCGTCCGTCAGGGGGTCGGGGATGCCTTCCATGACAGACCGGCCCCGGGTCCGGCTGGCGCCGACGTACCAGTAGAGGTTCCGGCCCCGGCTGCGCACATGCGGATGGGTATAGCGGGCACGTGCGATCTCGCTGCGCCCGGAGATGTCCAGATGGGTGAACTCGCCGCCCACATCGTAGTCCGCGCGGCTGTAGTTCAGCGCCAGGCGCCCGCCGTCGTAACCCACCGGACGAGACCAGCCGATGCGGCCCTGGCGCAGCAGGCTGCTCTCGGAGACGGTGGCGCCCAGGTCCAGGCGGTCGCCGGCGCCGGAGAGGTTGTTGAACCCGGCGTCCGTGCTCAGGCGCCATTGGCCGACACTCTCCGGACCGTGGTTGTCCAGGATCACGCGGCCGCTCCAGGGGGTCTCCTCCACCCTCAGGCGGAGGTCGGAAGTGCCGGGCTCGTCACCCGGAACGAGCACGGAGCGCGCCACAAGGCCCGGCAGGTCGTTGATCAGGAGCAGGCTGCGCTCAAGGCGGTCGAAGCGCACGAGGGTGCCGCTTTCCACGGCGTGCAGGTGACGGCGCAGCACCGTGCGGTCGTAGCGCTCATTGCCCTCGAAGTGCAGTTCGCCGATCCGGCCCTCGATCACCTGAAGGCGGACGATGCCGTCCGTGACCCGCTGTGCCGGCACGGTGACCAGGGCGACGCTGTAGCCGTGATCCAGATAGAAGGCGGTCAGGCGGTCGGCTGCGGCGTAGATTTCCTCCAGGGTCAGCTCCAGGCCTTCCCGGTCGGCGATCACCGCGCGCAGTTCATCGTCACCGTAGACGGTGTTGCCCTCGAAGGTGAAGCGGCGTACCGGGATTCCGGGCCCGCCGGGCGGGACGGTTTCCCGGCGTACGGCCGGCGGTTCGTCGAGCACCGGGACGTCCTCCGAGGCCGGCATCTCCGGCGCAAGGCGCAGGCTCTCCTCGATGGCCCCCGGCGTCGGAGGGACCTCCAGGGCCGATGCGCCCCCCGCCCATAGCAGCCCCCAGACAACGCCCGCCAGGAGGGTTCGATGATGCCGCCGGGCGGCTCCCCTGTTGATCCGGATCGTGACGAACACCCTGCCCCCTCGAACGCGATACATATCCTATTGCGGGAGAAGTATCGGCGGCGGCGTCTTACAGGGTTCTTACAGCCGGCATCCGGGGGTGTGCCAGCGAGGTACGAGGTCAGCGCAGGCGCCTGGCGTCGACCATCCGGAAAGAGTCAGACAGATGACTTCCCAGCGTTTCCAGCGCCTCGCGACAGCGCTCGAGGATGCCGGCGGCCTCGTGGCGCCGGCCCTGGGCGGAATAGCGGTCAAACAGCCAGCGGTAGAGGATTTCCGCCCCCGGCGCCCGTTCGATGGCCTCCTCGCAGAGGCGCTCGGCTTCCGGGTCACGGCCGAGCCGTCCCAGCATGGCCGCCCCGTGCACGACGGCGTCCACGTAGGCCCGTTCCAGACGGCGCCGCGCGGTGGCGAGGCCGGGGACCGTCTCGCCGTCGAGCAGGGGCCCCCGGTAGAGGGCGTGGGCCGCGAGCCAGTGCTCCAGCCGCTGCCGATCGCTGCCCCCGGCGGCGGCCAGGTCCAGGTGGCGGCGGAAGGCGGCCACATCCAGCCAGCAGCGCGCCGGGTTCAGGGTCAATCGGCCGCTGCGCAGGCGCAGTATGTCGGCACAACCCAGCTGGCCGCGAAGGCGGTGCAGGGTGGTGTCGAAGGAACGCCGTGCCGCGTCTCCTTCGGCGTCCGGCCACAGCAGATCCATGAGCTGTTCGTGAGCGATCTCGCCTCCTTCGGCCACCACGGCCATGAGCATCTCCCGGGAACGGGCGCCCAGCGTTTCGACGGGTTCACCGGCCCTGGTGACGCGCAGGCCGCCCAGGGTCTCAAGGGTGAGATCCCAGGGCCAGTCCCGGAGCTCCACCGGGGGTGCCGCGAGCTGAAGGCCGCGCCCGGTGATCAGGTCACGCACATAGTCGGTCTCGACACCGGCCAGCAGTGCCTCCCTGCACAGGCGGGCCGTCTCGGCCGGCGTCCAGAACAGCAGGCTGCGCAGATTGAGCCGTGCCGCCTCGGCCATGCCCCGCGCCAGCAGCGAAAGGCCGTAGCGCCGGTGGCCCGCCTCGAGCGCGTGGCGCGCCGCGGTGAGCTGCACCTGGGTCAGGTAGAGGGTGCTTCCGGTGGTCTTTGCCAGGCGGCTGGCACTGGAGAGCATGCGTGCAGCCAGGCGGCGGTTGCCGGCCGCGAAGGCGGCCTGCGCCACCCCGATCCTGTTGCTCACGATCGCATGGACCCAGCCGCCCTTCACGCCGAGCCTTTCCGCCTCCAGGGCGTGGGCCAGGGCGGTCTTCGTGTCCCCGCGGGTGTGGGCCTCCCAGGCGAGCAGGAAATGATGCAGGCTGACGTCCAGCACCCGGCTCATACGGACGGTCCGGGCCATGCGATCCAGCCAGCCACGCGCGGTGTCCGCCTGCCCGTGGGCAAGGGCGGCGTACACCGCCAGCGAGATCAGCTGCAGATCCTGGGAAGGGATGCCGGATTCCCGGGCCAGCTCCAGGCCTGTCTCGACGCATGCGATGCAGTCCTCCGGTCCGTCGTCACACCAGAAATGGAGCCCCGCCTCGGCGGCCTTCCACATCAGGCGCAGCAGGGGATCCGTGCCCTTGTCCCGGATCAGGGGCAGATAACAACCGGCCAGCCGACGGGCGGCCGCACGGTCGCCGCTGAACCAGAGGGCCTCGATCATCAGCGGGTAGGCGAGGCGCAACTGCCTGTCCGGTTCGCTCCCCGCGCTCAATGCATCGTGCAGCCGCCCGGACCAGGACCTGACGGCGGGATCGCCGGGCCGCCGGAGCAGGAGCCCGAGCAGGGCGTAGGTGGATGCCCGGTCCGTCAGTTGGGGCGGCAGCGCCTGCCAGACCCGGCTTGACGGAGACAGCGGCATGGTGTCGAGCCAGGGGTCGAGCAGGTGGCAGTCGTCCCAGGCCAGCCAGACGCTTTCCATCAGGCTGATCCAGGCGGACAGGGCGCCGGGAAGGTCGCCCGCCTCCATGAAGGCGGTCTGGCAGCGGGCCAATTGCTCGCGGGCGGCCAGGGGGTTGACGGGCAAGAGGCACACGGCCTGCCAGTAAGCGAGCCACGGTTGCCCGGCCATCACCGCCGGCGGAAAGGCCTCGAGCCAGCCGTGCAGTGTCTGGAACCGGCCTGTCATGGCCAGTTCCGGGGCCAGATCGAGCAGCACCGGCACGGCCGCGTCCCAGGCCTGCGCATCGAGCAGCAGTCTGATGCCCGTCTCGCGGTCACCGGCCTGCAACAGCAACTGGCCGGCCTTCGCGTGCAATGCGGCCAGCCTTTCGGCCGGAAGGATCTCCCGTGCCCGTGCCTGCAGGTAGTCGCGCAGCAAGGGATGGATTTCATAGACAGGGGAGGGCTCCGCGGCCTGGTGCCGGCTGACGAGCATATGGCGTTCGGCCAGCTCTTCGAGCGACCGGGCGCAGGCGTCATTGCCGGTCAGTTCCGTGGCCATTTCCGCCGTGGACCAGGGGAGGACCGCCACGTCCAGCAGCTGTTCCAGGTCGGTTGCCCCGATGGAGGCCAGCACCTCGTGATGGAGGTACGCGCCCAGCAGGGGGGGCGCGTCACCGGGGACGCCGGCGTTGGCTTCATGGGCGCGCCCCTGCAGCAGGAGGAGGAAGCCCGCCAGCCAACCGCGACTGCGCTGCCACAGGGCATCGATGGCGGCCTCGTCCGGGGCGCTCCCGGAGGCGTGGAGCCTTGCGATGTCGCGCGCCTCGTCGCGCTGCAGGGCCAGTTCGTCCGCCTCGATGAGCTCCATGACCCCTTGCAGGCGCATGCGGGCACACTCTCCCGGGGGTGCAAGCCGCGAGGTCACCAGGATCCGGGTGTCGGCAAGACGCTCCTGCACGGCGGCGCCCAGGATAACCGCGAAGGCGGGTTCCTCCTGGATCGTTTCGCAGTTGTCGATGACCAGAACGCAGTCGGGTGGCATCCGGGCATACAGCTCCCGAAAGAAGAGCCGGGAAAACCGCTCAAGACCCGCCTGCCGCTCAGCGGAGAACGTGGGCAGTGCCGGTTCATCGCCCAGCGCCGTGGACAGCACCCGAAACAGGCCGGCGGGATCCCGTCCGCTGGCCTCGGCCTCGTACCAGATACCCGGCCGGGCGGAACGCCGGAACCAGTCACTGACCAGAGCGGTCTTGCCCGAGCCGGCGGGGGCGTGCAGCCAGACCACGGGGCTGGCGCTGTCCAGACGCGCCAGGAGCCGCTCGCGCGGGGTCAGTCCGGATGCATAGGGTGGCGTAAGCCAGGCCGGAAGCGGATGGGCGGACATGAAGGTCGCCAGATACCTTAGTCTTTTCAATAAGTTGTCCGCCATGGCCGCAAATGAATTGCGTCAAGGCCAAGGAAGCCCGAATTTTTTATTGCCATTATAAATATAAGTATATAGCTACGGCTCCCCTGGTCCAGCAGTTTCGGAGCATTTCACGCGCCGCCTCACGACGGGGTGTGGGGGCGGCCCGGATGTGCACTACTGCCGTGAGGCCAGCCGGTCGGCACGCCGGATGGGCTCCGGGAGGCGGTAGCGGGGGGCGGCCTGAAGCACCACGTCGATGGCGGTTGCCAGCGAGATCCGGTGTCCGACGGAGACGTACACCGGCTTCACCCGTGCCCGGGTGCGCAGCACGGCGCCAATCACCTCGTCTCCGTCGCGGAGTTCGCGCCATGCCCCGCGATGCGCAGGGACCGGCTCGTGCATACCGATCAGGCGGCTCTTGCCCACGCCGATGGCGGGCAGGTCGGTCAGCACACCCAGATGCGCGGCGATGCCGAGCCGGCGTGGATGGGCGATGCCCTGTCCGTCACACAAGAGAAGATCGGGAGGCGAGGACAACTGTTCCAGTGCCTCGAGGACCGCCGGCAGTTCCCGGAACGAGAGCAGGCCCGGTATGTAGGGGAACGTCGTGGCTCTTCTCGCCAGCACATCCTCCACCGGCGCGAGATCCGGCCAGGACATGACAGAGACCACCGCCCGGGTGATCCGCCCGCCCGACTCGAAGCCCACGTCCACGCCCGCCACGCGGCGAGTCGTGCCGGGGCGGTCCTCGCGTACGACGCAGGAGGCGAGACGCCCCTGCAGTTGGCGTGCCTCGGCGGGGGAGAGGTCCCAGGAATGGGCATGATGGATTTTCAGTCGCATGCTTTATCGCCCGGGAGAATCCTCCGGATGACCTGTCGGTGACGTTGTATTCGCCTTCACAGGCCCTCGACCCCGAGCAGGCCGAGAATGACCGCGGGCCGCGCCAGCATCACCACCCCGACACCCGCCTGCACAGCCGCGAGCAGCAGCGCCGGCCAGACCGGAAGCTGGCCGGATACCTCGCAGCGGGCGGCATCCCCGGCAAACCGCCGTGCCAGCTGCACGATCGCGAACACCACGAACAGGCCACCCGCCGTTCGGATGCCCGGCAGTACACCGGCAAATCCGAACACGAGCACCACGACGACCAGTGCCGCCAGGCGGATGAGAGGCCAGGGGATGCGGATCGAACGGGCGCCGGGGGAGTCCATGGCCTCCATCATGAAGGCAGCGGCCGCAACATGGCACCCCCGGGTGCAACTGACGCCATGCTTGACCCTTTATCCGAGCGGGCCTATAGGGTATAGACGCGTGGCCCGCCTGCCGGGCCACGCGCCAAACCCCGACCCGTGCCCGGACGCCGACAGGCGCCTCCGGACCCGTACAGCCACCCGGCGTGATCCAGGAGTCCCATCATGAAACTGAAGCAAATCCTGCTTACCGTGGCGCTGCTGCTGGCCACATCCGTGGCATTCGCCATGCATTGCCCCGCCGACATGCGCAAGATCGACGAGGCCCTGGCCCAGAACCCGCAACTGAGCGAGGAGCAACTGGCCGAAGTACGGAAGTATCGTGCCGAGGGCGAGGAACTGCACAAGGCCGGCAGACACCAGGAGTCGGTGGACACCCTGGCGAAGGCGCTGAAGATTCTGGGTCAGTAGTAGTGCCCTCCGGGGAGGCCCGGTGCATCGGCACGCAAGGAGCGGCGGCCCGCAAGCCGGTCTCAACGTCCCCTAGGGCCGGTACCTTGTCGTGACCGGAATCACCCGGCGGGTACCGCCCTGCGGATCGGGGACGTCCCCACGGTGAATTCGCCTCGGACTTCAGCGTTCGCGATCAGGAACGTCCCGGTGACGTGGGCCGGCGCGGGCGTCGGGTTGCAGGCCCGACCCGTACATCCTATCCGACCCTGCCGTATTCCTCTGCGCCGCTCAACCATCGTTCGATGAGCGGATCCACGTGCTCCGGGTACCGGTCCAGCAGGCTGCGGGCGGTGCGCTTGACCGAGTCGAGCATGTCCTGGTCGCGCAGGATGTCGGCGATGCGAAACTGCATCGTGCCTGTCTGGCGGGTGCCGAGCACCTCGCCGGGGCCGCGCAGTTCCAGGTCGATGCGGGCGATCTCGAAGCCGTCGGTGGTGGCGCGAAG
>SKOF01000229.1 GCA_007120155.1 Thioalkalivibrio sp.
CCACGGCCGCCCTGCGGCAATCCCATGACCGATACCCGTCACCAGGATTTCCAGGCACGGATTCCGATCTACCCCAGATCGGTCAAGGGACGCTTTCGCACGCTGAAGTGGGGCATTCTGGCGCTCGCCTACGGCGTGTACTTCGCGCTTCCCTGGCTGCGCTGGGCGCGCGAGCATGGGCCGGCCCAGGCGGTGATGTTCGATATACCCGGGCGCCGCTTCTACCTCTTCGACCTCGTCGTCCATCCCCAGGACATCTTCTGGCTGGCGGGCCTGCTGATGATCGCAGCGGTGCTGCTGTTCCTGGTGACCGGTGTGGCCGGCCGCGTGTTCTGCGGCTATTTCTGTTTCCAGACCCTGTGGACCGATGTGTACATGTTCATCGAGCACCTGGTCCAGGGGGAGCGCCCGGCGCGCATCCGCCTGGACAAGCAGCCCTGGGGGGCGGAGAAGTTCGTGAAGAAGGGCCTGACCCATGCCTTCTGGCTGCTCATGGCCTTTGCCACCGGACTGACATTCACCCTGTACTGGGCGGACGCGCCCGTGCTGATCGGCCAGTTCTTCACCGGCCAGGCCCCGTTTCCAGCCTATGCCACGGCACTGTTCCTGACCGCCACCACCTACGTGATGGCGGGACTCGCCCGGGAGCAGGTGTGCACCTATATGTGCCCCTACGCCCGTTTTCAGGCGGTGATGTTCGACCGGGACACGCTGATCGTCTCCTACGACGAGCAGCGCGGGGAAGGCCCGGCGGGCCGGGCCAGGCCCGGAGGGGATCTCAAGACCCGGGAGGCGCGCCGGCGCGCCGGCGTGGGCGACTGCATTGATTGCGGTTATTGCGTGCAGGTCTGCCCCACGGGCATCGATATCCGCGATGGCCTGCAGTATCAGTGCATACACTGCGCCCTGTGCGTGGACGCCTGCGACGCCATCATGGACCGCATGGGCTGGCCCCGGGGGCTGATCCGCTATACCTCCCAGAATGCACTGGAAGGTTCGCGCACGCACTTCTTCAAGGCCAAGACCCTCGGCTACGCGGCGGTTCTGCTGATCATGGCCGGCCTGCTGGTGTGGAGCATCGCCACCCAGGCGCCGTTGGACGCCACGGTTTCCCAGGTGCGCCAGCCGCTCTACGTGCAGCTCTCCGACGGTTCCATCCAGAACAGCTACGAGATCAAGGTCAACAACAAGACCCAGGAGCCGATGGAACTGCGCGTGGAACTGGATGGTCCCGAGGGCATGACCCTGGACCTGGGCCGCGTGGACCTGGTGCGTCTGCAGCCGGAGCACGGCATCACCCTGCTGGCGCGGGTGCGCTACCGGGTCGATCCCGGCGCCCGGGGGCCGCATGACCTGGTCTTTCGCATCGTGCCGGCCGACGGACAGGAGATCACCCCGCTGGAACTGCCGGGGCATTTCCACGCCCCGTGATCCGGCCGGGCATGAGGCGCTAAACTAATACTCCCGCAAGGAGGTCTTTGCAGTGGACAATCTGGTTCTTACCCTGGGCGGCGGTGTGGTGCTTTCTTTCCTCGCCTTCGCGCTGATCTACCGCCTCACCCGGCTGCGCGGCTACCAGGTGGCTCTGGTGGTGATCGTGGGCATGCTGTGCGTCTTTCTGCCCCTGCAGATCGTGTTCTGGCAGGGGGTGGACGTGTTCGCCATCCACCTCGCGCTGTTTGTCATCACCCCGTACGGCATGGCCATCGTCACGGCCCAGTGGGAGGCCAGCCGCGGTGCGGAGCGCCGGGGCGGAGGCTGGATCCACTGGGCGCCGGCCACCATCGTGGCGTTCTTCCTGGTGATCGCCACGGTGGATGCCACCATCATCTCCCTGGCTAATCACGGCATGCCCAGCGGCTTGGTGGGCCGTATCCTGCCCGAACCGCGCAGCGGTGCCGAGCATGTCACGTCCCATTTCCCGGGCACCGTGGCCAACGATTACTTCAAGAAGGAGCCTCTGTTCAACGAGCACCTCGCACGCCTGGCCGAACAGGAAGAACGCGGCTGGGAGGTGCGCCAGGGCTGGATCGGCACGCCGAGGCTCGGCAGCGAGACCGTCTTCCAGGTCAAGGTGCTGGACGGGCAGGGCAAACCGCTCAGCGGGGCCCGCGTGGAGGGTTGGTTCGCACGTCCCTCCGACGAGCGCCAGGACCGTATGGTACGGTTCGAGGCGGTGGGGCCGGGCATCTACCAGGCGCCGGTGGCCCTGGCCATGCCCGGTGCCTGGGAGGTGCGCCTGCGGGTGGAGCGTGAAGGGGATGTGCACGAGCAGCGCGGCGTCACCTCCGTAAGGGAAGGGTGAACAAGCGCGCCGCTGAGGCCCTTGCCGCGCCCGAAGCCGACGCCGGCCAGGGTTGTTTCCACTGCGGTCTGCCGGTTCCGCCGGGGGCCGCCTATCCGGTGACCATCGACGGGGCCGAACGGGACATGTGTTGTCCCGGGTGCCAGGCCGTGGCGAAGGCCATCGTCGATGCGGGCCTGGAGGATTACTACCGCCACCGCACCGCGCCCCCATCCGGTCCCGCCGATGCCGTACCGGAGCGCCTTCGCGAGGAACTGGCCGTCTATGACCGGCCCGAGCTGCAGCGAAGCTTCGTACGCACCGACGACAGCAACGCCCGGGAGGCGGCGCTGATCCTCGAGGGAATCGTGTGCGCCGCCTGCGTCTGGCTGAGCGAGCGCCACGTGAAATCCCTGCCCGGCGTGCTGGAGTTCGCCGTCAACTTCTCCACCCATCGTGCCCGGCTGCGCTGGGATGATTCCCGCATCCACCTGAGCGACATCCTCAAGGCCATCCGCGAGATCGGCTACAAGGCCCATCCGTTCGACCCCGGCCGCCAGGAGGATGTCTACCGGCGCGAGCGCAATGACGCCCTGCGCCGGCTCGCCGTGGCGGGCCTGGGCATGATGCAGGTGATGATGATTGCCGTGGCGCTGTGGATCGGCGCCGACACCCCGGGGCAGGAGAACCTCATGCGGTTTCTGCGCTGGGTGGCGTTTCTCATCGCCACGCCCGTGGTGCTGTATGCGGGCAGCAGCTTCTTCACCAGCGCCTGGCGGGATCTGCGCCACCGGCAGCTGGGCATGGACGTGCCCGTCGCCCTGGCCATCGGCAGCACCTATCTCGCCAGCGGCTGGGCTACGGTGAGCGGTTCCGGCGAGGTCTATTTCGAGTCGGTCACCATGTTTGTCTTCTTCCTGCTCACCGGGCGCTACCTGGAGATGGGCGCGCGCCAGCGCGCCGGGCAGGCCACCGAAGCCCTTGGCAAGCTGCTGCCCGCCATGGCGATTCGCATCACCGACCGGGGCGATGAGCCGGTGCCCGTGGCGGATCTCGCGCCCGGGGACCGGGTGCGGGTGCGCCCCGGTGACACGGTGCCGGCTGACGGCACCGTGCTGGAGGGGCATTCCAGCGTCGACGAGGCCATGCTCACCGGCGAAAGCCTGCCCCGAGAGCGCCGGGCTGGTGACGGGCTGACCGGCGGCACGGTCAACGTGGAAAGCCCGCTCATCATGCGCGTGGACCGGGTGGGCACGGATACCATGCTCTCGGCCATCCAGCGGCTGCTGGACCGCGCCCAGACGGAGAAGCCCCGTCTTGCCCGCATGGCGGAGCGGGGCACCGGCGCATTCGTGGCGGCGGTGCTGGTGCTCACCGCGCTGGTGGGGGCCGTGTGGGGGTTCGGCATCGACCCGTCCCGGGCCTTCTGGGTCATGGTGGCCATGCTGGTGGTGAGCTGCCCCTGCGCGCTGGCGCTGGCCACCCCCGTGGCCATGACCGCGGCCTCCGGGAGCCTTACCGGGCGCGGCGTCCTGGTCACCCGTGGCCACGCCCTGGAGACCCTGGCGGCGGCCACGGACATGGTGTTCGACAAGACCGGTACCCTCACCGAAGGACGCCTGGAACGGGTGCATACGGAACTGCTGGCGGGGCGCTCCGAAGAGGACTGCCTGGCCCTTGCCGCCGTGCTGGAGCAGGGGTCCGAACACCCGGTGGCGAAGGTGTTCCAGCGTGCCGGCGCGCCGGCCGGAGACCTGAGCGGGCAGCGCGCCTGCCCCGGGCAGGGTATGGAGGGCCGCGTGGACGGGCGCCTGTACCGCTTGGGCACCGCCGGTTACGTGTCGCAACTGGCCGGCGCGGCAAAATGGCCCGGTGAGCGGCTTGCGGCGCTGGCGCGGCAATATCCCGTCGCAAGCCTGGTGCTGCTCGGGGACGCGTCCGGCCCGCTGGCGGCCTTCGTGCTGGATGACCGGCTGCGTGACGATGCCGCGCAGTGCGTCGCCGTGCTCAGGGACCGGGGGATTCGGGTGCACCTCATGTCCGGGGATCACCCGGATACCGTGCGTCACGTGGCGGGACGTCTGGGTATCGACTCGGCCCGCGGCGGCCTGGGCCCCGAAGACAAGCTGCGCGCCGTGGGCGAACTGCAGGCCCGACCCGATGCGGTCGTGGCCATGGTGGGCGACGGCATCAACGACGCCCCGGTGCTGTCGCGCGCCCATGTATCCATTGCCATGGCCGAGGGCACCCAGCTGGCGCAGGCCAGTGCCGACATGATTCTCTACGGGAGCCGGCTCGGCCAGTTGCCCGCCGCGCTGGCGCTTGCCGGGCGCATGGTCTCCATCGTGCGCCAGAACATCCGCTGGGCCATTGGGTATAATGTGATCGCCCTGCCCGTGGCCGCCAGCGGGATCCTGACCCCGTGGATGGCGGCGCTCGGCATGTCGATGTCATCACTGATCGTGGTGGTCAACTCATTGCGCCTGCGGGAGGAACCGCCGCGGCGCTGACGGTTCCAATACGTCATGGACATTCTCTACCTGCTGATTCCGCTGGGCATGGTCTTTCTGGCCATCGTGATCGCCGCCTTCCTGTGGGCGGTCAGATCCGGCCAGTACGAGGACCTCGACGGCCCCGCCCACCGCATCCTCATGGATGACGACGACCCCATGATCCCGGGTCAGGCGCGCAAGCGGCGTGGCGATGACTTGAAGCGTGGCGACTGATTGACTAGGATGTCGGGCGATTTTCGGGGGTGAACGCGGGCCCATGCCGCGCCGCCCGAGCGTATGGATTCCCGGGCCGATGACGTGCCCGTGAACAGAGGGCTGAAACCATGTTCAGTTTCGAGAATTTCCCCATGACGATTACCATCGCCCTGATCGTGATCGCATGGCTGAGTTTTTTCTCTGTGGTGCTGTTCGGCGGCTGAGACGCCGGGCGCATCACCCATGAAAAAAGCGGCCGGTTGGCCGCTTTTTTTAGGTTCTTCGACGTCTCGAATGGAAAGCCTTCGTCGGCAACGGCAGATTCGCCCGGAGACCGGGCTCCTACGGGGTAGGGATCAAGGCGCGTGTAGGAGCCCGGTCCTCCGGGCGAACAGGGTTTGGCCTGGGCAGGATCGCCCAGGGGGCTGGGCTACGGGGTGAGGTTATCGCGCGGGTGTTTACGCCTCTGATCGCGGATGTCCATGGATCCTCTGTGATGATCGAATCCACTGGGAACGTCGGGGAGCCTTTTCTATGGGTGATGCTTGAGCAGGCGCCTGTGGCATCCCTCCGAGGTTCCTTCTGCAGCTCTTCCGGGTGCTCATCCCCCCGCTTCAGGGACGTGTCAGGCCTCCAGGCTCGAGCGCAGCTTGCGCATGGCGTTGCTCTCGATCTGCCGCACCCGTTCCGCGGAAATGCCGTACTCCGAGGCCAGTTCGTGCAGTGTGGCCTTCTGCTCGGCGAGCCAGCGGCGACTCACGATCTCCCGGCTGCGATCATCCAGGGCGTCGAGGCCCGAGCGCAGGCGGACTTCGTGGTGTGACGCCCAGTCCTCCGCCTCCAGTGCCTCGGCGGGGTCTCCCTGCTCATCCACGAGGGTCTCCGCGGGCGAGAGGGCGTGGCCGTCGTCATCGTCCCGGGCCGGTGCCGGGTCGAAGCTGACGTCGTGGCCTGCAAGGCGCGATTCCATCTCCAGCACCTGTTGCGGCGTGACGCCAAGATCGTCGGCCACGGCCTTCACCTCGGCGCTGTTGAACCAGCCCAGGCGCCGCTTGGCGCTGCGCAGGTTGAAGAACAGCTTGCGCTGGGCCTTGGTGGTGGCCACTTTGACGATGCGCCAGTTGCGCAGGATGAACTCGTGGATCTCGGCACGGATCCAGTGCACGGCGAAGGAGATCAGCCGCACATTCATCTCGGGATCAAAGCGCTTGACCGCCTTCATCAGGCCGACGTTGCCTTCCTGGATCAGGTCGCCCAGCCCCAGGCCGTAGCCGGAGTAGCCTCGGGCGATATGCACCACGAAGCGCAGATTGTGCATGACCAGCTGCCGGGCGGCCTCGAGGTCCTCGTGGTCGCGCAGCCGGCGGGCCAGCGCCTTCTCGTCGTCGGCGTCCAGCACCGGCAGCCGGCTGATGGCCTGGATGTAACTGTCCAGGCTCCCCACCGGAACAGCCAGGTGCTGACCGCCTTTGATCAATGCCGTGGATGTCATGGGCCGGGTGTACCTCCCTGAAATGCTCGATTTGCCAGTATTTTAGCAGTCTGCGGGTTAGAGTGCTAACCCCCTTCCGGAGTTCCGGAAGTGGGATTCAAGATTCAAAACCCAAAGGTAGGTGGGGCCCGGGGCGAAGCCCCCGCTCCCCCTTGAATCTTGAATATTGAATCTTGAATGATCCTTAATTACCGGGGTTCGATGTCCCGCAGATGGCGCCCCACGGCAATCCAGGAACCGCCGAGGCCAAGGGCCACGGCGAGTCCGAGCAGGCCCAGGGCCCCTGCAAGGCCCGGACCCTCGAGCCGGAAGTCGCTGCCGTAGAGGGTGGCCAGTTGCTGAACCGGGCCGTTCAGCAGGGCCAGGCCGACGCCGACGATGATCAGGGCCAGCACACCGCCGAACAGGCCGAGCCACAGGCCGCCATAGAGAAAGGGGCGGCGGATGAAGCCGTCGGTGGCACCCACCAGCTTGGCCACCTCGATCTCCCGGCGCCGGTTGAGGATATCCAGTCGGATGGTATTGCCCACCACCAGGAGCACGCCCAGCCCCAGCAGCACGGCCACCAGCGCCACGCCCCGGCGGGTCATCTCCAGGATGGCCTGCAGGCGCTGCACCCATTGCAGATCCACCTGGGCCTGGGTGACTTCCTCCAGTGCCTCCAGCTCCACGGACAGCGCCTGCACCCGGGACGGCCCCTGGTGATCCGCCGCGGGGGTGACCAGCACCAGGGCGGGCAGGGGGTTGTGGTCCAGCAGGTCAAGGGCCTCGCCGAAGCCCGACAGGGCACGGAACTCCGCCAGGGCCTCCTCGCGGGTGATGGCGCGGGCGGATTCCACCGCGTCCATGGACTGGATGCGTCCGGCCAGTACCCGCAAGGTGTCCTCGGACACGGAATCCGCCACGAACACCGAGAGCTGGGCCCCGTGGTCCCACTCGCCACTGGCTGCCTGCAGGTTCTTGAGGGCCAGCCAGAGCCCGGCCGGCAGCGCCAGCGCAATGGCAATCACGGTGAGCGTAAGCGCCGCGGTAAAGGGGTTGCGATACAGCCTGCCCAGGCTGAACACCAGTGCCTGGGCATGGTTGACGCCCCAGGCCTGGAAGCGGGAGTGGATGGGCGGCGCGCCGGTGGCGCGGGTGCGTGATTTGCGAGCAACGTCCGGCTTCATGCCGGTGCCCCGGCATGAAGCGGGGCCGGCGGGGCGCCGGTGTCCACCAGTCTGCCCGCCTCCAGGCGCAGGATGGGTTTGCCGAGCGTGGTGATCAGCTCCAGGTCGTGGCTGGCGATCAGCGTGGTCACGCCCACCTGGTTGAACTGCAGGAACAGGTTCATGATCTCCCGGGACAGATCCGGGTCCAGGTTTCCGGTGGGTTCGTCCGCCAGCAGCACCGCCGGCTTGTGCACCACTGCCCGGGCAATGCCCACGCGCTGCTGCTCCCCGCTGGAGAGCGTCACCGGCCGGGCCCGTTCCTTGTGCAGCAGGCCCACCTTGTCCAGTGCCGCGCGCACCCGTCGGGCGATCTCCGGGCTCCGGTAGCCCAGGATCACCAGGGGCAGCGCCACGTTATCGAACACGGTTCGGTCATGCAGCAGGTGATGGTCCTGAAAGATGATGCCGATGCTGCGCCGGAAGTGGGGCACCTTGCGCCGGGGCAGCGTGTTCAGGTGCTGTCCGTTCACGGTGATCCGGCCCCGGGTCGGACGTTCGATGAGCGAGATCAGCTTGAGCAGGGTGCTCTTGCCGGCGCCGGAGTGCCCGGTGAGATAAGCCATGGCGCCTTCGTCCATGCGCAGGCTGACCTGCGACAGTGCCTCCTGTCCGCCCGGGTATCGTTTGACGACATTCTGACAGAGGATCATGGAAGCAGTGGCAAGTGGCAATTCTCAAGTGGCAAGGAAAAGCGGAAAGGCTCAAGTGGGTTGGTGTTCCTTGCCACTTACTCAGCTCCGCTGAGCAAGGCACGCACAAAATCATCGGCCCGGAAGGTGCGCAGGTCGTCGATGCCTTCCCCTACACCGATGAACCTTATGGGAATTCCCATGCGCTCGGCCATGGCGAAGACGATGCCGCCCTTGGCGGTGCCGTCGAGCTTGGTGACGGCGATGCCGGAGAGTTGCACCGCCTGGTGGAATTCCCGGGCCTGGTTCAGGGCGTTCTGGCCGGTACCGGCATCCACCACCAGCAGGGTCTCATGGGGGGCGTCCGGATCCAGGCGCTGGATCACGCGGCGAACCTTTTTCATCTCCTCCATGAGGTTGCTCTGGGTGTGCAGGCGCCCGGCCGTGTCGGCGATGAGCACGTCCACGCCCCGCGCCTGCGCCGCCTGCAGGCCATCGTAGATCACCGAGGCGGAGTCCGCGCCCTTGCCCTGGGCGATGACCGGAATGCCGTTGCGTTCGCCCCATACCTGGAGCTGCTCCACCGCCGCGGCGCGAAACGTGTCACCGGCGGCCAGCATCACCGAGCGGCCCTCCGCCTGCAGGCGCCTGGCCAGTTTGCCGATGGTGGTGGTCTTGCCGGCGCCGTTGACGCCTACCACGAGGATCACAAAGGGCTTGCGGGATGCATCCACCTCCAGGGGGCGCTCGACGGGCGCGAGGATCTCGGTCATGGAGTCGCGCAGGGCCGTGAGGAGCGCGTCGGCATCGGTGAGCTCCTTGCGGGCCACGCGGCGGGTCAGGCCGTCGAGGATGCGCTGCGTGGCTTCCACGCCCACATCCGCCATGAGCAGCCTGGTCTCCAGCTCCTCGAGCAGTTCGTCGTCGATGGCCTTGCGGCCCATCACCATGGTGGCCATGCCTTCGGTAAGTGCCTGGCCGGTCTTGGACAATCCCTTGCGCAGCCGCGAGAATAGGCCTTCGCCGCGCCCCGGGTCCCGGGGCTGTTCTTCGCCCTCGGGGTGATTTTTTCTGAAACCGAACATGGATATGGATGTCTATGCAGTCACGAGAGCGCTCATCCTACCACCGGGGACCACAAGCGGAAATGACGTATCGAAAGCTGTCCGGCCTTATTGTTCTCA
>SKOF01000593.1 GCA_007120155.1 Thioalkalivibrio sp.
AGCCCGAGCCTGAGCCCGAGCCTGAGCCTGAGCCCGAGCCCGAGCCCGAGCCCGAGCCCGAGCCCGAGCCGGAACCCGAGCCCGAGCCGGAACCCGAGCCGGAACCCGAGCCGGAACCCGAGCCCGAGCCTGACCCGATACCCAACGCGATCTCACACGTCGGGTTCCTGTTGGTCAACGAGGCGGGCGAAGAGCTCGTGGTGAAGGTCGACTCTTACGGGGGGGATGTAAAGGATCCGAGCCATCCGACCACGCTCTACGATGCCCTGGAGGCATGGGCCAGCGACAACGGATATGACGGTTACACGGTGTCGGATTACGTCATCAAGGCCGGGCCAAACTTCTATTCCTCAAGTGGACAAGTGTTGACCTCGGAAGAGCTTCCGGACTGGCTGGACGGTCAGTTGAACCAGGGCGGAAACGCCATCCAGGGGGATGAATCGGTCACCTACAATGAATTGGTGTCCGAATACGGTGCCGGTACGATGGGCATGATGTCCACCATGGGCATGGAGGGTGAGGAAGGGGACCCTGATGACGAACAGGAACCCTTGGAGAACCCGCTGGTCAGCGACGAAGGTCCGAACGTCTTCAGCTGGAGTCCGGACGATGCAGGCACCACGGGTGAACCGTCCCTGTTCATCATCCAGGGCTTTACCCTGGGCGAGTTCGGGGAGGGCTCCAACGCCGATATGCTGGATCTGGCCGACCTGCTGCAGGACGAGAATGAGGAGAACCTCGACCAGTACATCATGGCGGTCGAGGAGGACGGCAACACGGTCCTGTATATCTCCTCCACGGGCAACCTGGGTGACGGCCTGAATCAGGCCGATCAGCTGATCACCCTGGAAGGCGTGAGCATGGGCGAGATGGATTCCTTCGACTTCGTCCAGTCCCTGCTCGATAATGGTCAGCTGAACATCGACCAGTAACGCCGGAGAGCCAAACGCAGTACCATCAGGGGCCTCGTTGACAGGATGTTGGCGGGGCCCTTTTTTGCAGCGGGCGCCGGATCTTCCCAAGCGACGAGGCAGGCATGTACGTAAAGCGCGACGACACCGGAGCCATCTCCATGACCTGCCGGGAACCCGGCCCGGACTGCACGGAATGGGTCGAACCCGATTCGCCGGAGCTGAAAGCCTACTTCGCGCTCGAACCCGATGCGTTGGCTCGGGCGCTGGAGGAGTCGGACCGGGAGCTGGTCCGGGTGCTGGAGGATCTGGTGGAGGTGCTGACGGACAAGGGGGTCATCCGCTTCACGGACCTGCCGCTGTCCGCCCAGGAGAAGCTCCGGGGGCGAAAGCGGCTTCGTGCTTCAGGACAGGGCCTTGACCTGATGGTGGATGATGATGACACGGACCTGTAGGTCGGGCGGTGCAAGGCGCCGGAGCAGTCACGCATGGAGAACCTGATGTGAAGGTCACAAGGCTGAAGAAGTGGGTTGCCAACGCAGCCCCGGTCACGCCCCGGCAGGCCTACGAGGGGAGCATCGCGCTGTCGGACGACCCACCCGTCGCGATCATCGATGACTTCCTCTCGCCTGAGGAATGCGCGGCCATCGTGCGCAGGGCGGCGGCCGGGATGAAGCGGGCGAAGGTGTCCCTGGATGATCGGAGCACCATCGTTCCCGGGCGTTCGGGCGAGAACTGCTGGCTGCGGTATGCCGATGATCCGCAGGTGCGTGACATCGGTGAACGGGTGGCCTCCGTCGTCGGAATCCCCCTTGCGCATGCCGAATCCCTGCAGGTGCTCCGCTACGCGACGGCCGAGGAGTACCGGCCCCACTATGACGCCTACGACCTGACCTCGCCGAGGGGGCAGCGGTGCTGCCGACGGGGCGGCCAGCGCATGGTGACCGCGCTGCTGTACCTCAGCGACGTCGAGGAGGGCGGTGGCACCGCGTTCCCGAAGCTGGGCGTGGAGGTGAGCCCCCGCCGGGGGCGGCTGGTGATCTTCAACAACACCCGCCCCGGCGACCTGACCGCGCACCCCGGCAGCCTGCATGCGGGCCTGCCGGTGCTCAGGGGCGAGAAGTGGGCCGCCAACCTGTGGTTCCACGCGCGTCCCATGAGCGAGGTGCAACGGTTCGATACAGGAGACCTCCGGGCGCAGGCGGGCCGAACGCGATCCGTGCAGGTCGGTGGCAGCCGGTTGAAAAAGGTAGACGCCGGTCCGACGGAGAGCATCGAGCTGCATGTAAACCGGGCACAACGAATCTTCAGATCGGCGTTGGCCGCCGTGCGCTCCGGGTGTCCAAAAACGGTTTCGCCGGTCACCTTTACGTACTGGGATACGTATGGCGGGAAGGCGCTTGATGTCCCCGCCACCCCCGGCCGGCGCATCGTCCGCCTGATCGACCGCCGGATCACCAACAGCCTCGGCAACAAGCGCAGTCTGGCACGGCTGCTGAAAACCAGTCGGCTTGCACACCTGGCTCCGCCGACGTTTGAAACGGCGCAGGAGGCGCAAGCGTATCCGGACCATCAGGAGCGGGTCTGGTTCGTCAAGTCCGTGTTCGGGACGGCGGGAAAGGGCATGTACTGCCTGCGCGGTGACGAACTGGACGACCTCTCGTTGAAGGATGACCAGATTCTTCAGGCGGGTATCGAGAACATCGATCTCATCGACGGGCGCAAGTTCACGATCCGTATGTACTGCGTGGTGTGGAACGGCTCGGTCTACCTGTATGACGGCGGCTTCCTGGTCATTCACGGGGTTCCGTACCGGAAGGGCAGCACCGATTATGCGGTACAGATCGATCATCGGGGCTATGAACGTGATGATAGCCCGGTGGCGTTGATGCCTTTGGCGGATTATGCGCACCGAAAGACCGTCGTTGCGCGGGTCGAAGCCTGTGTCAGGGATCTGTGGCCGGTGCTGGAGGGCACGAGAAACGCCGCGTCCGGGACCGATGCCTACGCCGTGCTGGGCATGGATTTCCTGCGCCTGGATGACGGGACGGTGAAGTTGGTGGAGATCAACTCCATGCCCAACTTCATCCACAGCCAGGAAGTCAATGAAAGGGTCAATGTGCCGTTCTGGACGGCGGTCCTGAAAACCGTCCTGGGTGCCGGGGAAGCGAGTGCCGAACTGATCGAGGTGCAGCCCGAAAATCTCACCCGGGCGGCGGGCGGGTGAGATCCCGGCCGCACCACGCGCCGTAACCGCTACACGGCGCGCCCGGTCATGGCGTCCAGGCCCAGTTCCGGCAGTTTCTCCAGGTCCTCGGGCGCGTCGCAGCCCTCGGCGATCACCAGGATACCGATGGAATGGGCCAGAGTGCACAGGCCGCGCACCAGGGCCTGTGCGTCCGCTGATCCGTGGGTGGCGGCAATCAGCGCCGCGTTGAGTTTCACATAGTTCACGCCGAGGCTGCTGAGATCGTGCTGGCGGAAGATCTCGGGGCCGGCGTGCTCCAGACCGATCCGGCAGCCGGTGCCCTGGGCGATGCGGCAGATGTCGCGCAGCTCGCCCGGGTGCTGCAGGGCGCTGCGGGCGGGAAACTCCAGCCACAGGTGGCCGGCCACCTCGGGGGAGCTGCCCAACTCGGTCTCCAGGCGATGGCGGAACCCGGTGTCGCACAGGGTGCGCACCGACAGGTTGATGGCCAAAGGCTGCTGCTCCCGCCGGATGCGAGCCATGGCCGCCTCCAGCACCGCCTGGTCCAGCCGCTGAATCAGATCCAGACGCTCGGCCCACGGCATGAAGTATCCGGCCGCACATTGTTCGCCCTCCAGGGTGAGGCGCATCGGGGCCTCGGTGTGCAGCAGATCACCGCCGGGATCCACCACCGGAAAGCTGCCCAGGATGACTCCGCCCTCATCCAGGGCGCGGGTGATCGCCTCGCGCCAGGCCTCCTGGCCGGCATACGGGTGGGCGGCGTGGGGTTCATGTTCGGCCCGGTCACCGCCGTCCATCTCGGCGCGCGCCAGGGCATTGTCCACGCGCGCCAGGATCTGGCCGGT
This sequence comes from Thioalkalivibrio sp., assembly GCA_007120155.1. Taxonomy (GTDB): domain Bacteria; phylum Pseudomonadota; class Gammaproteobacteria; order Ectothiorhodospirales; family Ectothiorhodospiraceae; genus Thioalkalivibrio_A. The sequence goes on from SKOF01000593.1 coordinate 3,966, forward strand.
GCCATCCCCGGCCTCGAACGGCGTGGCGCCGACCGTCAGGCGAAGGCCCTCGGGCGCCTGCCCGCCCAGGGCGCCGCGCACGGCCGCGAGCACCGAATCCGCGTAGAGCTGCGGATCGGTGACGTTCTCCGCGAACAGGGTGAGGTCCGAACCGTTCAGGCGTCCCGCCGCGCCGTAATCCGTGGTTGCGGCCTCGTGGTCCAGGACCTCCGCGATCCGCTGCAGCAGGGTGTCCGCCCCGGCGTGTCCCACCTGCCGGTTGAGCGCCGCCAGGTCCTGCACCCGCAGCACGACGAGAATGCCCGCCGTTCGGGCGTGTCGGCTGTCAAGGGCGGCCTGAAGGCGGGCCAGGAACGGCTCGCGTCGCAGCAGGCCGGTGACCGGATCGTGGAGCAGGCGGTTCTCCAGGATCTCCAGTCGCGCGGATTCCTCCATCAGCATCAGGCGGACATGCTCGGACAACCGGTTCATGGCCCGCACCAGGTTGCGGAACTCCAGGGTACGCGGCTCCCGGATGGTGACGAAGCGGCGGGCACCGATGGCGCGGGCCTGTTCGACCACGTCATTGAGCGGGCGTACCAGACGCCCGAGCAGGAAGCTGCCCAGCAGGCCGATCAGCAGCAGCCCGGCAGCGAAGATGCCGATCAGGCGAAGCGTGCCGCTCCACAGCGACTCGTAGGCGTAGGTGGTCTGGCTCTCCACATAGAGGGTGCCGAAGGATCGCCAGCCGTCGGAGATATGCGCGACGCCGGGACGGATGTCGAATGCCACCATGGACACGAACCAGTCGGGCACCCCCTGCGGCGCCGCCGGGTTGTGACGCTCCTGAATCACCTCCCCGTCGGGCGCGACCAGCCGGATGCGGCGGTAGTGGCCGGTGTCGAACTGCGCCGCGACCTGCAGCTCCACGGTGGTTTCGTCCTTGGGGAGTTGCGACAGCGACAGGGCCAGCGATGCGGCGTTGTCGATGTTCTTGGTGTGCAGTTGCTGAACCAGATAATTGCGGGCCGACAGGGTGCTCACCACGATGCTGACCATGAGTGCCAGCAGCAGGAGGATGGCGACGGCGATCCAGAGCTGTTTTCTCAACGACATGGTGTAGCCCTCACTGGGTGCCTTGAGTATCCGTGATCGGACGGTTCAGGTCGATGCCGTCCGCGTCCATCTGTTCGAGCACCCGACGCCAGCGTGACAGGCGGGCGGTGGGATCGGCGGCGGAGCGTTCGGCCCCGTCCGGCCAGAGCCCCTCGCTGTTGAAACTGAAGATCGGCGTCAGGTCGTCGCGGCGGGAGGCGGGCTCGATAAAGGTGACCAGGTTATCCAGCACCAACGGCTCGGCGCCGGGATCCGTGAAGTAACCAAGCACCATGTGCGCCTGCGTGATGTTGCTGCCGGGCCCGCCCATGCGCGCGACCACATAGAACAGCCGCAGGCGCTCATCCGGCACACCGAGCTTGCGCAGGCTCACGTACTTGGCGATGGTGAAGTCCTCGCAATCCCCGGCGCCCTTGTCCAGCGCCTCCAGCGGCGTGGCCCAGAAGTCCTCCTGGCCCCAGGTCACCTGGTCGTCCTGGTAGAGGAGCATGCGGTTGAAGAACTCATTCACCTCGCGGATCTGGGTCCGCTCATCGTCGTCGGCCACCCTTTCCAACAGGTCACGCCAGTGGCGCACGCGTTCAGCGGTCTCCGGTCCGTGACGCTGCGCCGCGATGCGTTCCAGGCGCTCAAGGTCGTCCAGACCCGCCAGCGGGCTGCTGGCCGCCAGGCCAAGGACCAGCAGTGCCAGCAACAAGAGGTGGCGCGGATACCGACAGGCGGGGCTGGGCAGTCGTCTCGGTAGCAAGGGCCGGTGTGCCGTGGGATGGAGGGTTACCGATTGATGATGGGCGAAGGGCGGGTGGAATACCAGAACAGCACGCCTGCCCGATGCGTCATCCAGTGTGGTCGGTTTGTGGATCATGTATGTCGTGGAAGTGTTGAGAATCTCTTCACAATTATTGCAAGGTCAAGTGGAACGTCCTATTCTTGCGGGAAGCGAACTCTGTCCTGCATGGAAGTGTGGCCTGGGCAATCCGGGCCGCCGGGGACAGTGACCATTTTCGTTAGGGGAGAATGATGATGAGCAGAAGTGGGTCCGTGTCCGGCAGGGGTCGCCTGTGCGCGTTGGCGGCGGCCGTTGCGCTTGGTGTGGGAGGCACGGCGCAGGCCGAAGCCCCGGAACCGCTCCGCCAGGCGGCGATCGAGGCGGTGGCCTCGCATCCTGATGTGCAGCAGCGATGGCACGCGTTCCTGGCCGCGGGGAATGAACGGGACGGCGCGCGGGGTCTCTTTCTCCCCAGTGTCGATCTCAGCGCGCGCGGCGGCTACCATCGCCAGCGTTATCCGCGGGATGATTTCGAGGACTTTTCCCGCAACCCCCGCGCAGTCGATGTCACCCTGACCCAGATGCTCTATGACGGCTTCGGCGTGCGCAGCGAGGTGGTCCGCTTGGGCGAGATCCAGCGGGTGCGCTACTTCGAGCTGCAGGAAGCTTCACATCAGGCCGCGCTGGAGGCCGTGCGGGCGTTTGCCGATGTGCAGCGCCAGCGGCAGCTGGTGGAGCTGGCGCAGGAGAACTACGACGCGCACAAGGAAGTTTATGACCAGGTCGTGGACCAGACCGAGAGCGGCGTCGCCCGCGGCGTGGATCTGGAGCAGGCCGCCGGCCGCCTGGCGCTGGCCGAATCCAATCTGCTGACCGAGCGCCAGAATCTGCATGACGTGAATGCGCGCTACTACCGGGTGGTGGGCATGGCACCCCCGCCCGGGCGCGTGGACCTCGAGGGCATCTTCCCGGAGGAACTGATGCCCGCCACGCCTGCCGAGGCCCTGGCCGAGGGCATCACCATGAACCCGGCGATGTTCGCGTCCCTGTCCAATATGGAGGCCGCGCAGCAGCAGCATAACGTGGCCCGCGCCGCGTTCCACCCGCGCGTGGACTTCCAGGTGCGTCATGGATGGTCGAACGACATGCTGCCGCGCGAGGACGTGCGAACTATCGATACGCTGGCGCAGGTGGTGCTCACCTGGAACCTGTTCCGGGGCGGCACCGACAAGGCCCGCGTGCAGCAGTACACAGAGGAGTTCGACGCGGCCCGTTACCGCCAGGAAGAGGTCTGCCGCAACGTCCGCCAGACGGTTTCCGTGGCCTATAACGACATCCGCTCCCTGACCAGTCAGCTGCGTTTCCTGCGTCAGCACCGCAACTCTTCGGATCGTGTGCGCACCGCGTACCGTCAGCAGTTCGGTATCGGCCAGCGCAGCCTGCTCGATCTGCTCGACACCGAGAACGAGTACTTCGAGGCCAGCCGCGCCTTCGTGAACGCGAGCTACGATCTGGAGATCGCCAACGCCCGCGCGCTGAGCGGCATGGGCAAGCTGCTCGATGCACTGAATATCGCGCGCGAGAACATGCCCACGGCGGAGGAGCTGGGTCTCGGGCCCGATTACCGCATCGATCCGGAGAACGTCTGCCCGCCGGAGGTTCCGGAGATGGTGGGTACCCGGCACGAAAGCATCTTCCAGTAAGTCCCGACCGGCTTTCTTCCGGTACGAAAGGCACGCCAATGGCGTGCCTTTCGTCTTTGTGCGGTCGGGCGAATGGCCGCGTGGCACCTTCGATGGACCGTCCCGGGCCGCGTGAGTGGTCCTGACTGCGGGGCATCGTGCGCTGTTCTCAAGCCCCCCCGTCCCCAACCGATGCACCTTGCCGGCGCTACCCTCTGCCAGGGCCAGGACGGCATGATCCCCGGTTTCAACGGAAGTGCGTCCCGCCCGCGTGAACGCGGGTGGGACATCAGGCCACGATGTTGATCAAGATCAATCGGTGGAGGCGCCAGAGCGGACAGAATGATCTCATCGGCACGCGGGACGGCCCCCTCCGCCACCGGCAGGGGCAGCGCGCAAACCGGACATTGAGCGATGCGCCGCATGACGGGGCAAGAGGTACCTGAAGATGAGCAGAAAACGCAAGGCCGGGGCCAGGGTGAACCGGCCGAAGCAGTCTCTCCGGATGATCCAGGCGATCGGTATCACGGCCATCGTCGCCGGTGCCCTCGGCATCATGGCGATCAAGTCCACACAGGCGGCCGACATGGTGGTCTACAAGAGCCCCACCTGCGGGTGCTGTGATGACTGGATCGACCACATGAAAGATGCAGGCTTCAAGGTTGAGCCGAGGAACCGGCAGAACATGAGCCCCATCAAGGCCGAGCTGGGCGTCGCAGGCAATCTCCAGTCCTGCCATACCGCCACCATCGGCGGCTACGTGGTGGAGGGGCATGTGCCGGCCGACCTGGTTCGGCGCATGCTCGATGAGCAGCCGGATATCCGGGGCATCGCCGTTCCGGGCATGCCCATGGGGTCCCCCGGCATGGAAGGCGGCCCGTACACGGAACGCTACGACGTGGTCGCCATCGGCACCGACGGGCGGACGCGCATCTACGATCGCAGGTAGCACCGTACCCGGCCCCGGACACATCCGCTGTGTTCCGGGATGCCGGGGGTGAGGCGGGAGGCGTTTAGCCACAGGGGGTACAGAGGGCGCAGAGCAAAACGAGCGAATCGAACCGGGCCACGGTGCTTTGCACCTTTCCGGTAACCTGACTGAAGCCAGCTCTCGATTCTCTTCTGTGCCCTCTGTGGCTAAACGAAACGGTATTCTCCGCACCTTGCGGGGCGTTGCCGGGATTCCTCCACCCGGTGGCGCCCCGCCCTTTGTGCGCGGTCGGGGACACCCCCGCTCAGGCGCACGCCATGACCCGCTTCGACACCCCGCTCTCCCCCTTCGGCACCCCGCGTGATGCCGCCGGGCACGTCCGACCCTCAATGATCCGCGTCTGATCCGGCCCGGAGGCGCACCGCGAACTGCGCCCCCCGGTTGAAACCATGCGCCTCCCGAATCCGTCCGGCGTCACTGGGCCGACCGGGGATCCTGGGCGTCCCCGTCACGCGAACCGGTCTGCGTCCCGGTCGGGGGCTTCTCCTTCCCTCCTCCATCGGCCCCGGGCCGGCCGGCCCGGACATTGCACCAATGCGGCCGACTGGGCCATGTGACCCGGAGGTGTGTGGTATGACGCCCCGCATCATCGTCTGTTCTTCTGTGAGATCAGTCGGTTACGGGTTGGCATGCACGTTGCTGACCGCAAGGCATCCGCCCACTGCGACTCACACGAACGATGCATACGACTCCGAAGGATCTCTCTCCGTATCCGACATCCCGGCTTTGCGCCTCGGCAGCAGGCGTCCTCCTGCTGGCCTATGCGGGCTGCGCCTGGAGTGAAACGAACGCGCTGCAGACCATTGTCGTCTCCGGCTCGGCCATCGAGGACCGCTTCGAGGCGGGCCTTCATGACCCGTCCAGTTCGACCGTGATCAGCGGTGAGCAGATCGACGAACAGCGTGCCACCAACATCATCGACGTGCTTCGTGCGGTCCCCGGCCTGACCGCGGACCTGCGAGGCGGCGAGGACGGCACCAAGATCC
>SKOF01000321.1 GCA_007120155.1 Thioalkalivibrio sp.
ACCGTCAGCGCCGCCGTCAGCGTCGTCTTGCCATGGTCCACGTGACCAATGGTCCCTACGTTGACATGCGGCTTCTTACGCTCGAATTTTTCCTTGGACATGGTCTAACACCCCGGTTGACGTTCTAGATTGTGGCCAAATCCCAAAACATGGAGCCCATAACCGGACTTGAACCGGTGACCTCTTCCTTACCAAGGAAGTGCTCTACCGACTGAGCTATATGGGCCGACTCTCAACTCTTTGCAAACAACCAACTGCGCGGTTCAATGGAGCGGGTGATGGGAATCGAACCCACATCATCAGCTTGGAAGGCTGAGGTTCTACCATTGAACTACACCCGCGTCTTGCACTCCCCGCCTCGCCGGCGACGCCCGGCGCGGGAGACTTGCGCCACGGGCCGCCGCGCAGTGCGCGGCGTTCGGCTTCCGGATGGCCCTGCGTTTCTGCCCGTCCGGAGGCCCTGAAATCTTTGGTGGAGGGGGAAGGATTACTCCGGACGTCCTGTCCTCCGCCCCTCCGGGGCCGCCGCGCCTCGCGCGGCGTTCCGCATCGCTCCCGGCGATGCGGTCGAACCTTCTTTCGGTTCAAATCCTTCCCCCCGAGGGGAAGGCGGCTGCCGGAAAGCCTCGCGGCTCGATCCCTCCGGCGGCCTCGAATTCTTTGGTGGAGGGGGAAGGATTCGAACCTTCGAAGGCTGAGCCAGCAGATTTACAGTCTGCCCCCTTTGACCGCTCGGGAACCCCTCCAAAGCGAAAGCCGCCAATTGTGCGCCAGGGGCACTTTAGTGTCAACCGGAATCGGGCCTTGTGCGCAGGGGCTGCCGGACCCTGCGGAGTTAATGAAGGCCTGGCCGCCATCTGTTAGCATTCGCGCTGTCGCACACGCCGCCGGTGGCCTGACCCACGCCCGGCGCGCCATGGCCGCGCCGTTATCCCAGAGGGCACCGGGGCGGCCAATCCCCGTTGGTCACCAGGCCGGCCTGCCCGGCGGGTCGGCTCAGCGGGCAACTGCGCATCCGCGGCAAATAAACATCAACAGGGACAGCCAGTTATGAAAGTGACCATCTATGGATCCGGCTACGTGGGGCTGGTCACAGGGGCCTGTCTTGCCCAAGTGGGTAACCATGTCCTGTGTGTGGACATCGACCATGCCAAGATCGAGGGGCTCCGGCAGGGGCGCATCCCCATCTACGAACCCGGTCTGGAGGACATGGTCAGGGACAATATGCTGGCCGACCGGCTGTCCTTCAGCACGGACCCTGCCGAAGGGGTGCGCCACGGCCTGTTCCAGATCATCGCGGTGGGCACCCCTCCGGGTGAGGACGGTTCGGCCGACCTGAGTCATGTGCTCACCGTGGCCCGTTGCATCGCGGAGCACTTGTCCGAGTACCGCATCGTGGTGACCAAATCCACGGTGCCCGTGGGCACCGCTGACCGGGTGCGGGAGACCATCAGCGGGGCCCTCGCCGCCCGTGACGGCAACGGGAAATTCGACGTGGTATCCAATCCCGAGTTCCTCAAGGAAGGGGCGGCCATCGAGGACTTCATGAAGCCCGATCGCGTGGTGGTGGGCACCGACAACCCGCGGACGGCCGAGTTCATGCGCGCGCTCTACGCCCCCTTCAACCGCAGCCACGACCGGGTACTTTGCATGGACGTGCGCTCCGCGGAACTGACCAAGTACGCCGCCAACGCCATGCTGGCCACCAAGATCAGCTTCATGAACGAACTGGCCAATCTGGCCGAACGTCTGGGTGCCGATATCGAGCAGTTGCGCCAGGGCATCGGTGCCGACCCCCGCATCGGCTACCACTTCATCTATCCGGGCTGCGGCTACGGGGGCTCCTGCTTTCCCAAGGACGTCCGGGCCCTGGAGCATACCGCCCGCCAGGTGGGCTACGAAGCCCGTCTGCTGGAGGCGGTGGAGGCCGTCAACAACCGCCAGAAACACCGGCTGTTCGAGAAGATCTCGGCCCGTTTCGACGGACATCTCTCCGGGCGCACCGTTGCCCTGTGGGGTCTGGCTTTCAAACCCAATACCGACGACATGCGCGAAGCCTCCAGCCGGGTGCTCATGGAAGCGCTGTGGGACGCCGGGGCCCGGGTTCGGGCCTTCGACCCGGTCGCCGGAGCGGAATGCCGGCGGATCTACGGTGAGCGCGACGATCTGATACTCTGCGAAACACCGGAAGAGGCCCTGCAGAGCGCAGACATCCTGGCCATCGTCACCGAGTGGACCGTGTTCCGCAGTCCCGATTTCGAGCTGATCCGCAAGGAACTGAGACACCCCGTGATCTTCGACGGCCGCAACCTCTACGACCCGCGCCAAATGGAGGACATGGGTTTCGAGTACTTCGCCGTCGGACGAGGCAGGACCACCTGAAGCATAACCCGTTTGATGAAGACGGATGGTGGTCTGAAAGACCATTTCCCCGCAACGGTCGCCAGGCACACGAAGCCAAAGCAGGAGCATGTGAAGAAACCGGGAAGGACACGTGACGCGAGCTGACTTCGCCCATCATCAGATATTCCTGGCATTCTTCGCGTCGTGACCAGAAAGCCGCCTGCATGTCCTCGCGCCCCGCGTGTGTCTTGTGCTTGAGCACCCCTGAGGAACACAACCGATGCCCCAGAGCGGAATTCTCGTCACCGGTGGTGCCGGTTATATCGGCAGTCATGTGGCGCTCATGCTTTCGGAGGCCGGCGAGCAGGTGGTGGTGCTGGACAATCTCTCCACGGGGTTTCGGGACGCCGTGCCGGACGGCACCTTTGTTCAGGGGGACGTGGCGGACCGGGGACTGGTATCCGGACTGATCAGGACATACGACATCGACACGGTCATGCACTTCGCCGCCCACACCGTGGTGCCCGAGTCGGTGGCCGACCCCCTCAAGTATTACGGCAACAATACCTGCGCTACCCGCACCCTGCTGGAATGTTGCCGCGATACAGCGGTGAAACACTTCGTGTTCTCTTCCTCCGCCCAGGTCTACGGCATCTGCGCAGACGGGCTGATCGGGGAAGAGGCGCCCACGGCACCCGCCAACCCGTATGGCGCTTCCAAGCTCATGAGCGAGTGGATGCTGAGGGATCTGTCCGCCGGTTCGGATCTGCGCCACGTGACGCTCCGCTATTTCAACGTGGCCGGTTCAGACCCGAAGGGGCGAATCGGACAATCCACACGGGATGCCACTCTGCTCATCAAGGCGGCCTGCGAGGTGGGGCTGGGCAAACGCCCGGAGCTGACTGTTTTCGGCACTGATTATCCCACCCCGGACGGTACCGGCGTGCGTGACTATATCCACGTGACGGACCTGGCCGCCGCCCACGTGCGGGCACTGGATCACCTGCGCAATGGCGGCCCCTCGGGCACCTACAACGCCGGCTACGGACACGGATTCAGTGTGCGTCAGGTGGTCGCTGCGGTGGAGCGGGCGCTGGGCAAAAAACTGCCGGTGCGTGAAGCACCGCGTCGTGCCGGGGACCCGCCCAGCTTGATCGCCATGAGCGGCGCCATCAGGCGCACCCTTGGCTGGAAGCCTGAACTGGACGACCTGGACATCATCGTGCGCACAACACTGAACTGGGAACGACGACTGAAGTCCTGACATTGCATTGACCGACGCCCACCGGCAAGGGCGTGGCCGCATGCTCCACCCCCCCGCATACGCGCCGCCGGTGCCGAGCGATGCGCACCGGAACCGCAGAGGCGAAGAGCGGACCGTCCACCGTCGCCTCATCCCGCCGGCCACGCACCCCGGGTCGCGGGTTCACGGCTGGCGTCTGGAACCGACCGGTTGTCGGCGCCTGGGACCACCCACCACCACAACCCGGCGTAGAGCGTACCGGCCGCCAATCCTGCCAGGATCGGCGCGGCCGTGTCCGGGCGCAAACCCGCCATGAACAGCTTGCTCGCCTCCAGGATCACTGCGAGCAATGCAGCTCCCCCGGCAGCCTGGAGCCCGCGCCGGACCCGCGGCCCGCCATGGGCACGCAGATCCCATAGCCACAGACCCAGGCCCAGGAATGCATACATGCCAAGGTGCATCAATACACTCTGGATCGCCGCCGACTCCGGAACGAAATAGTGGTAATAAAAAGGCAGCCAGCGCATGGACTCCCACTGCGCCACAGCCGCCTCCCAGTCATCGATCCCTCTGACACCGCTCACCGCCAGCAATACCACCACGAGCAGATAGATCGGCAGAACCGCCAATAGCAGCGGACGCAGATTCGTGTGGATACCACGCCAGGGGATACGATCCTTCAGCACCCACACCGAGGCCCCCAATACTGCGCCCAGAGCACGTAACACCACCGAGGCTCCTTCGGTAATCCCGGAGACCGTGAGGAGCTGCCCCGCCTCCACCAACAGACCCAGGGCGGCACCCGCGCCAAGTGCGGCAAACAGGCGCCGCGTGGACCCGCCGGACAGCCGATAGGCCACCCACAGTCCCACCGGCGCCACCAGCAGCACCTCCAGGCCGCGCATGGCCACACAGCGGACCCCCCACCAGCAGCCGTCGGCCGCCGCAATCCATCCCCATTGACCGGAGGCGAGCTTGGCGGACAACTCCCGGGCCGAGACGATGAGGTCGAAGGGCAGCAGGCTGATAAACACATAAGCGGCCACGTAGACCGCCACCCACGCACCGAGCCCGCTGCGCCGATGCAGGAGACCTCGGGCCGATCCACGCACCGCCGGGATGCGCGAAACCAGCCAGGCGAGTACGCCCACGACGCCACCGGTCGCATTGGCGCTGATGTCCGTGAGCGACGAACCACGGTTGGGAATCCACATCTGGAAGAACTCCACCGTGGATGTCACCGCCAGACAGAAGAGCATCACCGGCAGCGCACCAACCACGTGCAGCCAGGGATTGCGCACCCGATGCAGCCACCAGGCCGCCCAGAAGAACCCCAGTGGCACGAACATGAGCAGATTGGACGCCCACTGCTGGCGTGCCCGGGGGCCGCTGCCGTCAAAGCGGATATTCTGATATCGCGCCCAGGCATCGGACAGGCTGATGGATACGCTGAAATCGAAGGGCAGCAGCGTAAGATAGACCACCACCCCCAGGTAACCCAGGGCCGCCAGTCGCCAGGTACGTGTGGAGATGGGGTTCAAGATGTACGGGGAGACGGGTTGGGTGATCGTTGCAGCGCGTAAACGCCCGGACCCGTACAGGATAACCGGCTTTGGGTCCGGCAGGTAACAATACCCGCCGTCCTGCCCTGGTCCTGGACAGGGCACTGACACAAACCACAGGGCGCCGGCCCCATCAACGTGATACCCGGCCCGAATGGGGGAGCCGCGGCGGTTGGCGCCAGCCCGGCCATCGGAACTCTGGCGCCACGGCGGCGTTCGCGTTCACCGCACTCAGCCCGTCGGCGCTCCCGCCGGAATGCGGGCCCTGTCAGCCGCGAACGGGCAATGCCCGGTAAACGCTCAGTACCGGTAACGGGCGCGTACACCCGCCGTATGGTTTCTGAAACCGGAACGGAAGGCACCGGCATAGTCTGCGGAAACCGTCAGCCCTGAACGGTTGACCAGCTCGACACCCGCATTCGCGCGAAAGGTGGTGCCTGCTTGTTTCACGCCCGGGATGTGAACCGTTTCCCCGGAATCGACGAAGGTCAGATTCGCGGCACTCTCGTCACGCACAAGGTCATGGCCTACCGACGCACCGCCGCGCAAGCGCAGGGTCGTGCTGTCACCGCCTGCCATCTCCCCCGCCATACGAACGCCGATCTCCGGCTCAACGCGGGCGATGCTGTCCGGGTCCTCGCGCCGTTCGATCTCTCCACCGAACCGGAACGAATTGACGCTCACATGGGAGGCGGTCAGTCGTACAAAGGGCGTCAGCGTCGCGGTGTCACCCACAGGCATGTCATAGCCGCCGGTCAACCGGCCGTGGAGACTGTGTCCGCTGTACCTGGCCCGTTGGCGGTCTCCGGGACCCGCCAGGAATCGCGTGTCACGATAGTCGTGGCGACCATACGAGGCCTGCCAATCCAGGAACCACATCTCGTCGGCCGGGAACAAACCGCCGTAGTGCGTTACGGCAAAACTGTCGACGTCGAGGTTATTGGCATGCCGGTCACCCCTGAAATCCACATCCGTGCTCCCGTAGGTGAAGGCCAAGCCCAGCACCACATCGGAGTTTATCCATCGATCGGCACCGGTGCTCAGGCCGAACGTGTCCATATCGTACCCGCTTACGCCATCGCGGCGCCCCTGATCCGCACGCGAGGTGAAGGCATGAGCCCACACACCATCCCGAAACGGTCCCGGTGAACCGTCCTGCACGTCCGCTGCCACAACCGGTGTATGACCGACGGACGCAAGGCGCAGCCGATTGCCGCTCCCGGCATCGGCGCGGTCAATCCCCAGGATCTGGAATCTCCGATCAAGCGCGGGTCCCGTCAGACCATGTATCTGCATGGCTGACATCTGCGGGGCACCGGTGGTGTCGGCGGTGACCTGCTCGGCCAGCAACCGGAGGTCATCATCACTGCCGGAATCCAGCACATGGAAGGCCCCTGGCCCGAACCAGCCGGCATTGTCAAACAACGGCCCGAGAACCGGCTGTGCGGGCGGCGAGAGGTCGAGTTGCCCGATCAGTTGCGCCGCGCCATTGCTGGTGCCGCCCAGCACCACCAACGCATGGTCGCGCGCTTCCAGGTCGAAAAAGAACAGCCGTGATTCCGGCGCGTCGAAAGTCTCCGGCAACGCGACCTCGCTGCCCTCGACGCCGGCGATCACCGACATCTCCGCACCTTCCTCCGCCAGTGCCTGCCAGATCGCCTGGTTATCCAGTTCGCCGGCGTCGACACTCAGCGCCGCACCCGCCTCCACGATCACACGGTCGGCCGTGATACCGCCGATGGCCAGCGCATCCTCGCCATCGAGAAACAGGCTGGTGTGCAGTTCACCGCCACTGGCATCGGCCGTGCCGAGGCGGAAGGTCGCCTGCTCTCCCATATCGAGCTGCGTCGTGCCCACGTCAAGGATGCCACCGCTGCCGCCGACCACATGGAAATCCCCCACCGACCACTGGAGCGGATCACCGCCGGCACGCACCACCAGCTCTCGTCCGTCACCCACGGTCAGCCTGCCGGCCTCCACCGTCGTATCCGTCAGATGGGTATGGCCTGCCGACATGCTGAAGTGATTGTCGACCTCGATTGCGCCCCCGACCCCGACGAGGTCGCCATGGAGAACGAGGTCGTCACCCACCCGGAGCGTCGCATGGACGATCTCCGTATCGAGGCCGTCTCCGAGCACCAGGGACGTATCCACCGACACCCTGTTGACCGCTTCGCCATCACCTTGGATCCTCAGCCTGGCCGGGTCCGCTTCGCGACGTACTCCAATGGCTGCCTGACCGCGCCGAAAGTCGGCGTCGGCGGACTCCAGCGCAAGCCACGTGCCGGCGCCGATATCGAGGCTGTCGAACCTGACATCCATCCGGCTGTCCACCAGCGTCAACGCGGCTTCGTCTCCAAGCGCAAGACGGTTGCCGTCGATGTTGGGCGGAGCTCCCAGCTGGGGGCCGGCTCCGACAATGGTCAGGGCGCTGTCATCCTTGAGTCCCACGAACGCCGCTTCACCCAGCGCAAGCCGGGCGTTGCCGTGACGCCCTGCGGTGGCCTCGATGTTCAGCCCGGATTCCCCGGAAATGCTGATCGCCGCGCCGGCGCCTGCCTCCACGGTCGCCGTCCCGCCATGGATCAGCGCGGAGGCGTGACCCCCGGAGATCGTGAATCGGCTGCCGTCCTCCACCGCCACACCGGCGCCGGCACCCAACGCGAGGGCAGCAGTACCGCCTGTCCGGCCTTGGGCGACGTCCCGGCTCACCGCAACCCCGGCAGCACCCTGCTGTGTACTCTGTCGAATGGAGGCGGATCCACCATGGCCACCGCGCATGATCAGCGCGCTGTCGCCGGTCACCGAGACGGCAGCACCCTCCTCCAGCCTCAGATCCACACGGCCACCGCCGCCGCCGATGGCCCTGGCCTCCTGGGTGATCATCGCGGCCTCATCCACACCTTCGAGTCCCTGCCGGGCGATCTGGGTAACCATGGCCCCACCGCCGGCGCCGGTCTGAAGACGGATTTCGCCGCCTTCGCTGACGGACAGGCCGGCATCACGCCCGATGTTCATGCGCAGCAACCCCCCCTGTCCCGCACGCGCCGTCGCATCCTGGCTGATCATCGCCACGTTGCCGTGACCGTCGATCTCCTGCTCGGCGGTCTGACGCACCACGGCGCTTCCGCCGCGTCCGGTGGTCGCGCTGAATGTGCCCCCGGTACCAAGGTCAAGGGCATCCCCGTGAATGTCGAAGGCCATGTTTCCGCCGTGACCGCCGGCGGCTGTGGCAGCCAGCTCCTGTGCGGCCACCCCGTTCTGGACGACGGCACCACCCGATTGCGTGATCAGCGTTCCCGAACTGCCCTGACCAACGGTCAGCCGGCCGCCCGGACTGCCCCCGAACAGCGCACCGGGTGATGTCCCCTGAATCCGGCCGGAGCCCCCACCCTGCGCACCGGCATCGGCCTGCAGATTCAGGACCGTGGCCTGATCGCCGGCCAGGCCGGTCCCCGACTGGTCCTGTTCAATCCGGCTGCCGGCGAGCGCCTGCGCGCTCGCATCCATGCTGATAACGGCGTCACCGCCACCAGGACCACTCGCGTCACCACCAATGGCAACGGCTTCCTGTGTCTGCCGGATCAGGCTGCCGTCGACAGCCTCGCCTTCCAGATTCAGGACAACCAGAGCATCTCCGCCGGTACCGCCCGCCCCGCCGGGCCCACCCGCACCACCGACTCCGTTGCCGCTGGCACCTCCACCATCGCCCCCGGCACCACCGGATCCACCCGAACCCGCGATCGCCACCGAGTCCTGGGACTGTGCCACCGTGCCTCCGCCGGTGACCTGACCATCGGCCGACTGGACGACAATGGCCGTTCCACCATCGCCACCATCGCCTCCGGCGCCTCCGGCCCCGCCGACGCCGAAGTCACTGGCGTCTCCACCATGGCCCCCCGCACCGCCGTCACCCGCCGCACCCGCGATCGACACCGCATCCTGGGTCTGTGTGACCGTGCCCCCGTTCGTGACCTGACCTGCGGCCATCTGGGCGACAATGGCCGCCCCACCATTGCCCCCGGCACCGCCATCACCACCCACCCCGCCGACACCGAAGTCACCGGCATGCCCGCCGGCACCGCCGGCACCGCCTGTGCTCTCACTGTCCGCGATCGCCACCGCCTCCTGGGCCTGTGTCACCGTGCCCCCGCCGGTCACCTGACCTGCGGCCGTCTGGGCAACAATGGCCGTACCACCGTCGCCCCCATCACCACCGGCACCGCC
>SKOF01000453.1 GCA_007120155.1 Thioalkalivibrio sp.
CTGGAGTCCGTTCGCGGGGCCGGTCAGAAAGACATTGAGTGGCGCAGCGGCCAGTACCACGGCGGAGCCGTCAACCTGGCCCATGTGGGCACCATCACCACGCGCCCTTTTCCGCAAAGGGCCGGAGAGTTCCTCTACGCCAACCTGGACCTGCTGGCCGCCTACTACGGCCGTTCCACCGTGGCCCTGCTGGCTGACCGGTTGGTGCCCGCGCGCGCCTGCGTCGAGTCCCCTATGCGCGCTGGCCGGGGCGGACAGCCTTCGTTGCCGGCCGGTGCCGATTGCGGCCCGTCCAACTGAACCGGCCTGCCCGACTCGAAGAACTTGACCTGGAGTCAGCTCCAGGTCGTAGTCTTGGTTTCTGATACCCGCGAATGAGGTCGGAGGCCATGAGGGCGATCGGGGCGACAACCCTTCGTTGGCGGTACGGGTGCTGGTCCTGCGCCCTGTTCCTGGTGTTGTGGAGCGCGGGGCCGACCGCGGAGCCGAAAGGGGAGCCGGTGGTGCCGGATGCGCTTGAACGGGCCACGTGGATCGAACAGGGCGGCGGAAATCACCTGGTCCATGTATTCACTGATCCCAACTGCCCCTACTGTGCCGACCTCTATGGAACGCTGAAAGGTCTCATGGAGGAACGGGACCTGCGGGTGCGCTGGCTCCCGGTGGCGGTTGTCGATCCCACCAGCGCCGGCAAGGCCGCGGCATGGTTGCAGGCGGAGGATTCCCTGAGGAGTCTTGATATCAGCAAGACCGGCTTTGAACCCGGGGTGGGGGGGCGCGTTCGAGAGGATGTGCCTTCCGCCGACACCGAACGCCGCCTGGCGGAGAATCACCGGTTGCTCGCGCAGGTCGCGATCCCCGTGGTGCCCACGATGCTGGTCACGGACCGGGACGGGGGTCTGAGGGTGTTCCAGGGCAGCCTGTCACCGCTGGCTCTGGGGCGTATCTTCGACCATCTCCATTGAGACGGCTCGGGGGAAGGGCGTCAAAACCCCAGGCGGTGGAATGACCCGAGGAGGAACGGCCATGGCGATCGAGATCGAGATCTTCGCTTCGCCCGGCTGCACCAAGTGCGGCCATGCGAAGGACGTGCTGCGCCGGCTGGTGGACGAGGTGGGCGCAGGGCGCATCCACTGGCGCGAGGTCAACGTGCTGGAGGAACTGGACCACGCCGTGGAGGTCGGCGTGCTGACGACACCGGCCATTGCCATCGACGGCGTCCTGGTGTTCGCGGGTCTGCCCCGGGCCGCGCAACTGCGCGGTGAACTGGAGCGCCGGCTCGGAGGGGCGGCGTGATGGAGATCTGGCTGCTCGCCGGTGCCGCGGCGCTCGGCATCCTGGCATTCTTCGAGCCCTGCACCATCGCCACCCATACGGTCTTCGCGGCGCGCACCCATCGCGGGGCGTCGCGGCATCGGGCCGCGGAACTGATCCTGCTGTGGGCAACCCGAAGCCTCCTGTGTGTCGGGCTGCTCCTGCTCGCGGTGACGTGGATTCCCTCGGGCCTGCCGGGGCCGGCCGCGGCGATCATCGCCCTGCTGGTCATGGGCAGTGTCTATCTGGTATCACGCTATCTCTACGTCCCCGTGCCCCATCTGGCTTTCCATCGTCTGCTGCCCGGCGGTGCCCGCCTGCCGCACGCGATGCAACTGGGCCTCACGCTGCCCGCCTGCACGATCCCCCTGTTCGCGGTGGTGGCCGGCCTGAGTTCGGTGGTGGGCGATACGAGGCTCGCGGTCGCGGCGGGACTTCTGTTTGCGGGCCTCTTCACCCTGCCCACGGCCTGGGCCGGCTGGCACGGCGTGGGCGAGGGGATGCAGCGTGTACTCACCGCAGCGGCCCGGTCGGTGCCGGTGCTTACCGCATTGCTGCTGTTCGGTGCCGCGCTGCTGATCGTTCTGAATACATGGGATCCTGATCTGGATGCCTATGCCGCGGGGCTCGACGCGGGCGGTATCTCAGCCCTGGTGATCGCCTTCGGCGCAGGCGTGCTGTTCAGTTTCAACCCCGTGGCGTTCGGGTCCATTCCCGTGGCCATCGCCTACGTGACCCGGGCGCGCACCCAGGGCGAGGCCCTGAAGCTGGGCGGTGCATTCATTGCGGGTCTGGTGCTGACCCATGTGCTGCTCGGTGTCTTCGCCGCCCTCGTGGGCGGCTTCGCCGCGGTGCGATTCTTCGGTCGGGAATGGGGCCTGGTGCTCGGTCCCCTGCTCATTGTGCTGGGCCTGATCTGGGCCGGGTGGCTGCGGGTGCGTCTGCCCTGGTTCGGGCTCCGGGGGCGGCGGGTGAACGGGCCGCTCGGCGCCTTTGCCCTGGGCGTACCGTTCGCCGTGGCCCTGTGTCCGTTCTGCACGCCTGTCCTCCTCGTGGCGCTGACCACGGCGGCGGCGGTCGGCTCTGTGGCTTTCGGCGCCGCTCTGCTGCTGGCCTTCGGCCTGGGCCGGGCGGTGCCCATCGCCCTGGGCGCCTGGAGCATGGGCTGGCTGGAGACACTGGAACCGTTGCGACGCCATCAGCGTCTGTTTGAGCTCATCGGTGCGCTGGTGCTGATCGCGGTGGGGGTCTACCTGATCCATGAATATCTGTTCCCGGCATGAACAAGGTCGGCCTGATCACCATCGGTGAGGCAGCACGGTCCCTCGGCGTCGGGGTCGACACGCTGCGTTACTATGAACGGATCGGCCTCGTGCCGAGGCCCGCTCGTACCCCGGGCAACGCGCGGCTCTATGACAGCCGCGACATGTCCCGGCTGCGCTTCATACGGCGCGCGCAGAAGATGGATTTCAGCCTCGAGGAGATCGGCATGCTGTTGCGCATGCGCGCAGATCCCGCCAACGCGAAGGACGAAGTGCGCAGGCTGACGGCGCGCAAGCTGGAGATCACCGATGCCCGGCTCAGGGAGCTGACGCAGCTGCGTGACGAACTCCGTCTGCTGCTCAACCTCTGTAAAGCGGGTAGCGAGGGTTGTGCCATCCTGGACGAACTCGATGCGCCGGATGATGCCGGCCAGATGTGAAAGCGCACCGGGTTGCTCACAGGCGGGACGTAAAGCCCTGCGGGCACGATCATACCAGCACACGGTGCCGCAGCGCGGTGCCGGTGAGGTGAATCATGCAGCAGGAAAAACCCGTCCCGGGCCACGTGGATCCGGAAAGCACCGTGGATACCCGCTATTGGCATGCGCTTGACGGCGGGCGCGTGCAGTGCGATCTGTGCCCCCGCTACTGCAAGCTGCGCGAGGGCCA
Organism: Thioalkalivibrio sp.; assembly: GCA_007120155.1. Taxonomy (GTDB): domain Bacteria; phylum Pseudomonadota; class Gammaproteobacteria; order Ectothiorhodospirales; family Ectothiorhodospiraceae; genus Thioalkalivibrio_A. Next base: position 3,246 of record SKOF01000453.1, read on the forward strand.
GCGGGGCTTGTGTTTCGTGCGCGCCAACATGGGCGGCCGGGTGGTGCTGACCACCTACGGGCGCTCCAGCGGCTATTGCGTCGACCCCATCGAAAAAAAGCCGCTCAACCACTTTCTGCCCGGTACCCCGGTGCTCTCCTTCGGCACTGCCGGCTGCAACCTGGCCTGCAAGTTCTGCCAGAACTGGGACATCAGCAAATCCCGGGAGATGGACACCCTCATGGACCGGGCCGACCCGCAGACCATCGCGCGCGCCGCCGAGCGGCTGGGCTGTGCGAGCGTGGCCTGCACCTACAACGACCCCATCATCTTCCACGAGTACGCCATCGACGTGGCGAAGGCCTGCCGGGAACGGGGGGTGCGCTCGGTGGCGGTCACCTCCGGCTACGTGTGCGAGGAGCCGCGCAAGGAGTTCTACGCGTACATGGACGCCGCCAACGTGGACCTCAAGGCCTTTACCGAGGACTTCTACCACAAGGTGACGGGCGGTCACCTGCAGCCGGTGCTCGACACCCTGGTCTACCTGAAGCACGAGACCCGCGTCTGGCTCGAAACCACCACCCTGCTCATCCCGGGGCTCAATGACTCCGACGAGGAACTCGACGAGATGACCCGCTGGGTGGTCCGGGAATTGGGGCCCGATGTGCCCATGCACTTCACCGCCTTCCATCCGGACTGGAAGATACTGGATCGCCCGCCCACGCCGCGCGTCACCCTCACGCGGGCACGGGAGATCGCCCTGCGCAACGGCGTGCGCTACGCCTACACCGGCAACGTCCACGACCCGGCGGGGCAGAGCACCTGGTGCCACCACTGCGGCAGGCGCCTGATCGAGCGCGACGGCTACGTGCTGGGGGAATGGAATCTCACCGAGGAGGGGCATTGCCGCTTCTGTAACACCCCCTGCGCCGGGGTGTTCGAAGGTCCGGCCGGGCAATGGGGCAGCCGGCGCACGCCGGTGCGGCTGGGCGAGTTCAGCGAGGCGGTGTCGGGCGAGAAGCTCTCGTAGGATGGGCAAAGCGCAGCGTGCCCATGCGGTCCCGTTTTCGGCGGCCTCCGCTGATGGGTCCGCTTCGCTTGACCCATCCTACGGGTGGTTCGCATTTCCCCGTGTCTGCGCGAGTCCGTAGGATGGGCAAAGCGCAGCGTGCCCATGCGGTCCCGGTCGGCCGCACCGCATGGGTCCGCTTCGCTTGACCCATCCTACGGGACTCACCCCTGACCCCTCGCGCCCGGGATCGACGAGCCTGCCCCTGCGTTCAGCGCTGCATGCCGCCCCGCATTCCGGGTCCCATGCCGCCGCCCATGCCGTCCTGCATGCCCGGCATCATGCCCGTGCCCCGCGGCCCTGAACGCATCTGTTCACGCTGCTCGTCGGTGAGCAGGGCGCGCATCTCGTTCATGGCCTTTACGCGTGCCTCGATCATGGGGCGCTTGAGTTCCGCCATGCGGGCGTGGGCCTGACCGACCGCCGCAGGATCGGGACTTTCAGACGCCATCAGTTCGTGCATGTCCTCCTTCGCTTCCATCAGCTGGCCCATGCGCTCCCAGTTCTGGCGGCGCAGTTCCCGCTGGATGCGGCGCATCTCGACCTGTTGTTCGCGGTCGAGATCCATGCCGTACATCATGCCCATGCCGCCCGGGCCCATCATGCCACCCGGCCCCATCATGCCCATGCCGCCATGGCCCATCATGCCGCCCGGGCCCATCATGCCCATGCCGCCATGGCCCATCATGCCGCCCGGGCCCATCATGCCCATGCCGCCACGACCCATCATGCCGCCAGGGCCCATCATGCCCATACCTTGACCCTGCATCATGCCCTGCATCATCGGGCAACCGCCCATCATGGCGCCGGGGCCCATCATGCCCATGCCGCCGCGCTGCTGCATCATGGGTCTGTTGTCCGGGTCACCCATGGGCATGCCGTGCTGGGCGGTCCAGGCGGCCGCCGGTGCGAAGGCCAGCGTGAGCAGGCCGGCGGCGACCAGGTGTCTGATTGATTGCGTTGTCTTCATGGGGATACTCCTCATTGTGTCGTCGGTGTAAAGGTTCGTTGGACGATCCCGCCGTGTCGGTGGTGGTACTCACCGGCTCGGGGAAGGATGGGAAAACTGCACCGTCACCGGCTCGTCCGCACCGGGCAGTGTGATCGTGATCTCGATGTCGTGGACGCCTTCACCACGCAAGTTGAAATAGTTTCCGAACGTGACGGTATCGGCGATGTGCATGATCTCGAGTTGCCGTGTGGTTCCCCGGCTTCCCCTCAGGGCAACGTATGCCTGCACCTCCGCCGCCTCGATGCGTTCGCCGCTCTGCGCGTCGAACAGGGCGACGGTGACATGGTGGGAATCCCGTCCGCGCGGGATGCCGCCGTGCATGGCGCGCTCAGGGTGGTCCGCGGGATGGCCCCGGATCATGGCCGCGGGCACCACGCCCAGATAGATGGCGATGCCGTCCGCGATCCTGGCGCTCTCGTCCTGGCCCGCTGCCGATACAGGAAGGCCCAGTGCAGCCAGCAGCAGCATCGTCGTCGCATATCGCAGTGCCTTTGCAGGTTTCACGGTGTTGTCCTCCACGGGGTTTTCATAGCTCGCTCTTCAGTACCGAGCGCCGCAGCAGCATCGAGTTGCCGATCACCGAGAGCGAGCTGGCGGTCATGGCGATCACGCCGATCATGGGGTGCAGCAGGCCGACGGCGGCGATGGGGATGGCGACCACGTTGTAGAAGAAGGCCCAGAACAGGTTCTGCACGATCTTGCCGAAGGTGGCCCTGGAGAGCCGGATCGCCTCCACCACTTTGGTCAGCTCTCCGGACACCAGGGTCACGTCGGCGGCCTCGATGGCCACGTCAGCGCCGGCGCCGATGGCGATGCCCACGTTGGCCTGCTTGAGCGCGGGGGCGTCGTTGATGCCGTCGCCCACCATGGCTACGCGGGGGCCGAAACGCGCCTGCAGCTTGCGGATCTCGTCCACCTTGCCCTCCGGCAGAACGCCGGCGAGCACCTCATCGATGCCCACCTCGTCGGCCACGGCACGCGCCGCGCGTTCATTGTCGCCGGTGACCATGGCCACCTTGAGCCCCAGCGCGTGCATGGCCTCGATCGCGCCTTTGGAGTCCGGCTTCACGGCGTCGGCCACGGCCACGATGCCGACGGCATGGCCGTCCCGGGCCACCAGCACGGCGGTGCGGCCCCGGGCCTCCAGGCGGGACAGATCGTCATCCAGAGCGTCCAGCCCGTCGATGCCGGATTCCTCCAGCAGACGCCGGTTGCCGATCAGGATCCGCGCACCCTCGACGGTGCCCTCCACGCCCCGGGCGGTGACGGATCTGAACCCCTCCACGGGCGCGATCTCCACGCCGCGGCCTTTCGCGCCGTCCACAACGGCCCGGGCGAGGGGGTGCTCAGAGGCGTTTTCCACGGCGGCGGCAAGCCGAAGCACCGTCTGTTCGTCGCCGTCCGTGGCGACCACCTCGGTGAGTTCGGGTTCGCCCCGGGTGATGGTGCCGGTCTTGTCCAGCACCACCATGCGGATGTCCTTGAGCGTCTGGATGGCCTCCCCGGAGCGGATCAGGACACCCCGCTCGGCGCCCAGACCGGAACCCACCATCAGCGCGGTGGGCGTGGCGAGCCCCAGGGCGCAGGGGCAGGCGATCACCAGCACCGCGATGGTGGCGAGTATCGCCAGGATCACGGAGGTGGCTTCCGGATTCACCCAGGGCAGGAACGTGGCGCCCCAGTCCAGGATCGGGCGCAGGGGTTCGGGGAAGATCAGCCAGGCGAGCAGACTGGCGAAGGCGATCACGATCACCACCGGTACGAACCGGGCCGTCACCCGGTCGGCAAACTCCTGGATCGGGACCTTGGAGGATTGTGCCTGCTCCACCAGTTTGATGACCTGGGAGAGGAAGGTGTCTGCGCCGATCCGGGTGGCCCTGACCTTGAGCCGACCTTCCTTGTTGATGGTTGCGCCCAGCACCGTGTCTCCCGGCGCCTTGTCCACGGGGATGGATTCCCCCGTGGCGATGGATTCGTCGACGTGGCTTTGGCCTTCGACCACCTCGCCGTCGGTGGGGATCTTCTCGCCCGGACGCACGATCATCACATCACCGATGGCCAGTGACTTGACCGGGACTTCCTCTTCCTCGCCGTCGCGCTCGACCCGTGCCGTCTTCGCCCCCAGGGTGAGCAGTTTTCTGATCGCCTGGGAGGCCCGTCCCTTGGCCTTGTTCTCCAGGTACCGCCCCAGCAGATGGAAGGTCATGATGGTGGCGGCCATCTCGATGAACGAAGTCATGGGGAAGAAGAATCCCACCAGCCCGATGAGATACGGCGGCAGGCTGCCCATGGAGATCAGCACGTCCATGTTGGCGGTGCGGTTGGTCAGCGATCGCCACGCGGAGACGTGGGTGGCCCAGCCGCCGTACAGGAACACCACGGGCAGCGCCAGCAGCGCGATGACGGCCAGGTAACCGGGCACGGCCGCCACGAACATGTGCACCATCATCAACACCATGATCACCACGGTGGGCACCGCGGCGATCACGAAACGACGCCAGGCCCGGGTCAGGAAGATCTCCTCCACGTCCGATTCTTCTGCCTGCGTGTCGGTGGACACGCAGGCGACCTCGTAACCCGCCCGCTCGATGGCGGCCTTGAGCGCCTCGGGCGCGGGACCGTCGGCGGTGCGTTCCACGACGACCTGGTGATTGGAGATATTGGTGCGGATCTCGCCCACGCCGCTCAGACGTGCGAGGGAATCCTTCACCAGTCCCGCGCAGTGGTCGGAGCCCATGCCGGGCACCACCAGCCGGACGTCCGCGACGGGCGCCGGCTGACCGGAATCGGACACTGCGGCCACCTCGTAGCCCGCCCGCTCGACTGCCTTGCGCAACTCCGCTGTGTTGACCAGGTCCGGATCGAAACTGACCTGAACGCGGTGGCCTGCAATGTTGGTGTGAACCTCGCTGATGCCGGGCAGCCGGCGCAACGAGGTGGAGACAATGCCGGCGCAATGATCCGAACCCATGCCCGGCACGGTCAGTTCGGCCATGTGATCCTGATCGTCCGGCGCGTTCGTGTGCCTGCCGGCCTCGGGTACATCTTTATTGGACATGTCCATTTACCGCTTCTCCTGTCGGGGCGGAATCCTCACGGGGACCTGCCTTCCATGTGCAGGCGCATCGGCCGTGGGTGCCAGTCGTGGCCGCATGGGAATCATTGCGCCACCACGGCCATCTGATGCCCTTCACCCGCCGGCAGCTCAATGGTCGCGATCAGCTCAAGGGACTGCTGGTCGATCACCCGGATCACGGGTTCCCTGCTGCTGGACACGTACACCGTGCCCGTGCCGGGGATGGTGTTCAGGTGATACGGGGCAGGCGCCAGCACCACCGAGCGCATCTCCCCGCTCGCGGTGTCCACCGCGGTCAGGGTCTCGGCCTGCTGGCTGGTGACGAACAGGGTCCGGCCGTCGTCGCCCATGTCCAGACCGTGCACGCCCGGCCCGATCTCGTAGGTGCCGGCCACTTTCCCGGTGTCCACCGACACCGCCGATACCGTGCCGGCGCGCGGATTGGTGACGAAGATGGTCTGCTCGTCCGATGAGAACACCATGTGTTCCGGCCCCGGGCCGCCCTCCAGGCTGCGCACGGGTTTCCAGGTCGCCAGATCGATCTCGGTGACCGTGCCGTCGCCGCTGTTGCTGACGTAGGCGCGGTCCCCTTCCCGGGTGATCAGCGTGTAGTTGGGCGCCGGGCCTGTCGCGATGCGCCGCACGATCTGATCGGTGGTCATGTCCAGGACGCTGATGTCCCCGCGGGCGGTGTGAGTCGAGATCACATGACGCCCGTCCGGGGTGATTGCCTGGTGATGGGTCCAGCCGGCCACGGGGATGGTCAGCATCACATGGCCGTGGGCCGGGTGGATCAGGTAGAGACTGCTGGTGGGGGTCTCATGGGAGGCGCCCGCGGGCGCCGGTGTCTCCGAAAGGCTTCCGGCCACCAGGTACTCGCCGTCGGGTGTGACTACGAGTCCATGGGGGTTCTCGACGCCCTCGTAGCGCGCCGTGATCCGATGCGTGGCCGCATCCACGGCGATCACCTGGTTGCCGGCGCCCAGGGGGATGTAGACCGTGGGGCCGGCCATGGCGCCGAGCGGCCAGCCGAGCGCCGCCAGAAAGATCACTGTGCGAATGGATGGGAACATGACGGTCTCCTCGGGTTGTGCCGGGCGCTCATTTGCCGCTGAACAGGTACTTGATCACCGCGGCGAGACCCAGCACCAGCAGCGCCAGGATCAGAATCCAGATCAGTGAATGTCCCAGGCCGAAGCCCCACATCCAGCCGGTGCCTTGTTCGTGCATCATGGTCTTGTTCTCCTGACTCGTTACGCATTGCCGCGCGGGCATGAAGAGGGTGTGTATGGGGAGGTCTCTCCCCGGTGCGCCATGCCGCGTGAACGGCGTTCCCTGCCAGGTGGCATCTTCGGGAATGACGCGGGGCGCCGGACGCGGTCGTCCGGGCGGAGGGTCAGCCGGCTTTGGGCGGGCGATGCGAGGGGGCGGTGTGCAGGTCGGTCAGGGAGGCGAACGGGGATTGCGGGAGGATCATGTGCGCCGGGGTGCCCGTGGCGGGCTCGGCGGGAAGGCTGGTGACAGGGCAATGCCCGCACTGCGCGCAGGGCGGGTCGCAGCACTCTGCGGCGGCTCCGTCATGCGCGAGCTCCGGCAGGGCTTCGGATGGGTCCGTGTGCCCGGCACCGGTGCGGTCCACGACGGTTTTCGGACAATCGGCGGCCGTGGTGTGGTCGCCCCCGGACAGACCGCCCATCGCCAGGGCGCCGCCAAGAGGCGCCAGTATCAGTGATACGGCGATCATGAGCGTCAACAGCAGGCGGCAGGGGTGGGCCATGTACGGCGGAATTCCCGATCAGTGAACAAGCCTTATAAGGAGTCTAGCAACTGCGGGCCCATAAGCGAGGCCGGAATGGCCGGGGCATGATACCGGTCAAGAGATACCGGAAATGCCGTGGAGGCCGGAGGTTTGTCGCCCCTCGACGTATCGCACATGGGGTCAGCGCCGTGCCCACCACAGGCCGAGAACCGGCAGCACGATCCATTGCAGCATGGGCGTCAGGCCCGCGCCGATCAGGGGGATGACCGGCATAACATCCCGGTAGGCCCAGGCCTCGCGCACCTCCACGTTGAGCCACTCGCTGAAGATGGTGTAGCCGAGGCCCACGATGACCGCGACGATCCCGACACGCACATAACCTTCGGCCGGCCACGATGGGGTGCCGAAAACGAACAGCGCGATCACCAGCGCACTCAGGGCGATGAGGATGTCGCCCACGGTGCAGTGCAGTCCGTAGAGGATGATCTGCTCCGTGGTGCCCGTTTCCCAGAGCGTGTAGAGCGGCATGTGGGCGAACTCCCACAACAGGTTGCCCGCGGCGATGAACAGCAGGTACCGCCTGAGCACCTGAAGCCAGCTGCGTGTACCGGACAGGGAGATCATGGCGACCCCTGCCCCTCGGAGCGCCGCCGTATCAGCCAACTCACGGCCGCGCCCACAGCCACGGCCACGAGGACTACGACGATCAGGGAGGGCACGGCCTGCCATGGCAGCCAGTGCCAGAGCAGCCAGTGTTCGAGGGTCATGCCGGGATCATGGGACATGTCCGCTGCGTCCTCCGTGATTCATCCTTCATCCTTTCAATCAATGGATGCCCGCTGTGCGCTGTTCCCGGCGGATCCAGGCGATGATGTGTGCGGCGTCCTCGCCGTCCACCTCGGGTACCGGCGCCATGTCGCCGAACTCCCAGTGATGCTGGTGCGTCCCACGGGCAATGGCGATGTAGAAGGCGAGATCCGAGTGGTGCCCGGGTTCGTAGATGCGATGGATCAGCGGCGGCCCCTGTTCCGTGCCGTGGGCATCGTTGCCGTGGCATTGGGCGCAGTGGGTGATAAACAGTTCCTGTCCGCGATTGGCATCGGTCTGGAAACCCTCGGGCGGGATCTGGAAATCCTCGCGCGGGGTGACGGCCTGGGCCGGCGCCTGGGCGGTGGCCGGTGGTGCCTGCGTGGTCTGAGCATTCTCGGTCTGGGGCGATTCGCCGCAGCCGGCGAGCAGGCCGAGGCCGGCCAATGTGATGATCAACAGCTTGCATGTTTTCATGATGGCGTGTCCCCTTCGTCTCCAATGAAATGGGCGCGGCCCGCGGGCCGCGCCCGCTGCGTGGTCAGTGACCGTGATGCGCGTCGTGTCCGCCGGCATCCGGCGCGGGGGCGTCCCCGGCGCCGTCCTCCAGGCGGGCCTCGAAGCCCTCGTACTCGATGAGCATAATCATGCCCATCGCCGCGTGATGCAGTTCATGGCAGTGCAGCAGCCAGATGCCCGGGTTGTCGGCGGTGAACTCCACGTCGAAGCGTTCGCCGGGCGCCAGTGTCACCACGTCGCGCATCTGGCGCGCGGCCTCGGGTACCGGATTGCCGTCGATGGCCACCACCTCGAAGGAGTGCCCGTGGATGTGCATGGGGTGGATGCTCATGGAGCCGGCGTTGATCATGCGGATGCGCACCCGCTCGCCCTCGCGCACCTTCAGTGAAGGCACGTCCGGGTAGCTGCGCCCGTTGAGGGTGAACAGGTTGTAGCCGCCGGTGGCGTGATCCCCGCCGATCTCGTGCTCGTGGCCGCCCGTGGCCACCACCTGGTTCATGCCGCCGCTTCCGAGCTGCCACTCGCCGAGCAGCAGGGTGAGTTCCCTGTCGAAGGCCGGGCGATCCGTGCGGGGCTCCACGATAAACGCCCCGGACAGGCCCATGTCCATCTGCACAGACTCGTCGCCGTGATGTGAGCCGTGGGTGTGGTAGAAGCGGGTGCCGGCGGGCACGGCGTCAAACTCGTAGACGAAGGTCTCGCCGGGCATGACCGGCTTCTGGGTCACCCCGGGCACGCCGTCCATGCCGAAGGGCACGTGAAGGCCGTGCCAGTGCAGGCTGGTGGGCACCGGCAGGTGGTTGGTGAACCGTATCCTGACCTTGTCGCCTTCGGTCACGCGGATCTCCGGGCCGGGCACCTGTCCGTTGTAGCCCCAGGCCAGAATGGTGTGGTCCCCGGCGTAGGCCCAGCGCACCGGTTCGGCGGTCAGATCGAACTCCTTCGCGCCGTCGCGCTCGGCGTAGGGCAGGCGTGCGACGGCGTCGGCGGGTCCGCGCAACGGGATATCCTCCAGTCGCTCGTGGCCCATCATGGCCTTCAGGGTCCGGGCATTCACTTCACCCCCGGCCCCGTGGCCCGCGTGTGCGTCTTCCTGCCCGTGGTGCATGTCCTGGTCCATGGAATGCCCGGCGTGGCCCCGGTGGTCCATCTGGCCTAGGGCGGGGGCGCCCGTGGCCGCCACGGCCAGGCCGCCCATGGCCAGCCCCGTGCGCAGGAAACGCCTGCGTGTGGCGTCCCGGGGCAGGGCGGGATCGGTGTCCCGGGTGACGGGCAGGCCGGTCTGATGACGTTCTTTCATGGTAAGGCTCCACTGCTGATATCTGACGGTTTCCGGAACACCCCGCAGCCGCGAGGCCGCCTGGACCTGGGCGCAGGGGTGCCGGTCGTCCGGTCCGCGGGGGACCGGTGGATCAGGCAGTGACGGGTCTGGGGGGTTTGAACAGGGATGCCGGATGGGGCGTTGGCGATTCCGGGGGCAGCATGGCCGGACGCGGGCCGGTGAGCCGGCCGGGTTCGGTGTGGGCCCGGGCCGGCGGGGCATGGCAACCCGTGCAGCCGGAGCAGCTGGAGGCACACAAGGCGTTATGGCAGTCGCCCGCAGACATCACGCCGGAATCCACCGCAGAAGGGCCGGATACCGGCGTGTCATGGTCGTGGTGAGCTGCCGGGAGATTCCCGTATCCCTGTTGACCGTGATGCAGGTGATGGGCAGGCCCGCCGCCCGCATCCGCGCCGGATGGCGCCATGGCCGCCAGCAATGTGCCGCTCGGCGGCAGCAGGGCGATCACCATCACCAGCCACAGGCACAGCAGTTGTCGAATGCGCGGTTTCAAGGGGTTCGGTTCCCGGTCCCGTGGAGTCTGGAATCGGTCTAAAGATTAGCACAGTCAGACCGGGTGGGGCGCGTGGGGTTCCGTTCGGCATGGCTTCTCGCGGGGTGGGAAGGTCCGGGATATCCGCAGCGCCCTGGCCGATGTCGCCACCGTTTCGACAGGTCTTCGCGGGAGCGGCGACTCCGCCGCATCCGGCCGGACCCGTCCCTGCCACCGCCCATCGGCCCGGCGTCGGGCCCCCGCATGGCGGTGATCGAAGGGCCGCAGGGCCCTCTGTCACCCACGAAAAAGCCCCGATGCTCACGCACCGGGGCCTTCGTTTTCGGGCAGGTCCGGCGACCTCCCTGTCCCCGCGGTTTACGCCACCGCGTGACGTGCCTTGGCTTCCTGGGCCGCCTTGGCCTCTTCCGGCGAGTAGGCCTTGCCGGACCACAGCATCTCGTAGGCGATCTCCTCGTTGCCGTTCTCGCACAGCGCCAGCACGTCCTTGAACAGGGGCTGGAAGGTTTCGCTGCGATGGGAGGCCTCGTGCTCCTCCATGCTGTTCCAGAAAGTGATGATCAGCGCTTCCTTGCCTTTCAGCGGGCTCTCCACCGCCTGGCCCACGGTGGAGCCCTCGTTGGAGACGTCACCGCTGTTCAGGCAGACGAAGCCGCCCACGAAGCCGGTGTCGGAGTGATAGGTCTTGACGTTCTCGCACAGCACCGCAACCCGCTCCTGCAGGTCGTCCACGGTGTAGCCGTCCTTGAGGATCACGCGGTTCACGGTTACCACGCCGTCATGGGGGAAGTTGGGAATCAGACCGCTCATGGTCACCTCCTGCTCATTGAATTGGCTGATAAGCACATCAGTGAGTACTAATATATAATCCTGAGAGTATTTGTCAAGTAATGCGACCGGCCGACCGAGCCTCCCCTACAGTTTGTGGTTTCAATCCCGGGAAAACCCAATATGAGCGTGTTAAGCTTCCGCGGACCGGTCGGGATCCCGGATCCGGCCGCCGAACACATTCAGCACAGGAGTCCCGTTCATGCGATTCAGACTGTTCATCATGGTCCTGCTCGCCGGCTGCGCCTCCGCGGGGCAGGCCGCCGGCCTGGAGGTCTACCTCAGCGACAAGACCGCCCAGCTCAGGTTCATCAATGACGCGGGCGTCATCGGCCTCCCGGGGGCGGACATGTCCTTCGGCCTGTTCTACAGCGACGACAAGGACTACATGGGCACCGTCGGTCTGCACGCCGCCGGCACGCCCGCCGGAGAGCATCCGGTCACCTTCGGGCTGGGCGGCCGGTTCTACGCGGGCAGCATCGATGACCCGGACCAGAACTTTCAGGCCCTGGCGCTGGGTGGTGAGGCGCGCCTGACCATCCCCGCCAACATGCCCATGGCCGTGGTCGGCGAACTCCACTTCGCCCCGTCCGTGACCAGCTTCAGCGACGCCGACCAGTTGCTGGACTGGGGTTTCCGCTATGAACTGGAGGTCACGCCCGGGGTGTCCGGTTTCGCGGGCTACCGCCGCCTGACCCTGGACCTGGACGAGGACAGCAACTACCGGGTGGACAAGCGGGTGCACTTCGGTATCCGCTTCAGTTACTAGTGGCGCGTTCCGCGGCGCAGGACCGGGATCCGCTGGCCCGCGTGCTGGCCATCATGGCCCGCCTGCGGGACCCGGAGACCGGCTGCGCCTGGGACGTGAAGCAGACCTTCGAGAGCATCGCCCCCTACACCCTGGAGGAGGCCTACGAGGTGGCCGACGCCATCGCTCGGGGCGATCACGCGGGCCTGTGCGACGAACTGGGCGACCTGCTGTTGCAGGTGGTGTTTCACGCCCGCATGGCCGAGGAGGCCGGGCACTTCGATTTCGGCCGGGTGGCCGAGGGGCTGGCCGAGAAGCTGGTGCGCCGTCACCCTCACGTGTTCGGCGATGTGCGTTTCGACTCCGAGGCCGACCAGCACGCCGCCTGGGAGGCGGAGAAGGCGCGGGAGCGGGAAGCCGGGGGCAAGTCAGCGCCCGGACACCTGGACGGGGTCGCCCGCTCGCTGCCCGCACTCGTCCGGGCGGTGAAGCTGCAGAAGCGCGCCGCGCGGGTGGGTTTCGACTGGCCCGGGCCCGGACCCGTGCTGGACAAGATCGACGAGGAGTTGCGCGAGCTGCACGCCGAGCTGGAGCAGGGCGCGCCCCGCGCGCGCATCGAGGACGAGCTGGGCGACCTGCTGTTCGCGGTCACCAACCTGGCCCGCCACCTGGATGTGGATCCGGAGGCCGCGCTGCGCGGCACCAACGCGAAGTTCGAGCGCCGCTTCCGTTACATCGAGGAGGCCCTCGCCCGGCAGGGCAGGCGCATCGAGGACGCCGATCCGGCGGAGATGGACGCGTTGTGGGAGGAGGCGAAGTCCAGGTAGGAAGTGTGAATTGGGAAGTGCGAAGTGAAAGGCCTTTACTTCCTACTTCCCAATTCACACTTCTCACTTCAATTGTGGGTTTTCCCCCGTCCCCCCGATCCCTGATAAGCTTCGCCCTTCACGGACATTCCCGTACGCCGTTCCATGAACCACGCCGTTGCCGTTCCCCCCGATCTGATTCCCGCCACCATCGCCGAGATCCGCCAGGAGACTCCGCGGGTCAAGTCCGTGCGCCTGGCGGTGGGCGAGGGGTTCCGTTACCGCCCGGGCCAGTGGATCGATCTGGCCGTCAACACGGGGGGCGAGACAGTGGTGGCCGGGTATTCCATCGTTTCCACCCCGGCGACCCGCGGGACCATCCAACTGGCGGTGAAGTCGGCGGCGCACCACCCGGTCACCCGCTACCTGCACGAGACGGCGCGCCCGGGCGATACGGTGCGCATCTCGCCGTCCGGGCAGGGCAACTTCCACTTCGAACGGGGCATGGCGGACGAGGTAGTGCTGCTGGGCGCCGGCATCGGCGTCACGCCCCTGGTGGGCATCCTGCGCTCCATCCACGAGCAGATGCCCGAGGTGCGGGCCACGCTGATCTACAGCGTCACCGAGAGCAACGAGATCCTGTTCTGGGACGAACTCGAGCGCATGGGGCTGGCCCCCAACATCCGCTGCGTGATCACCGTGACCCGGGAGGCCGAGGACTGGCAGGGCCACACCGGGCGCATCAGCCACGACCTGCTGCGCGCCATGAACCTGCCGCCGGACGCCCTGTACTACTACTGCGGCAGCCGCGAGTTCATCGAGGATATGACGGAGATGCTCAAGGAGGTCGGCATCGACGAGGACCGGCTGGTGTTCGAGAAATGGTGGTAGGAGGGCCGGGAAGCCGACGGACTCACCATCAAAGGCGTTTCGATCCGCCTTGCAGGCGGCTCGAATTACTCTTGTTCGGCGCGTCCATGCGCCTCACCCCTTCGGGGCTTGCGCGCAAAATCGCTCCCGGCGATTTTGTCTTGCTTGTCCAGGAAAAGTAACCAGAAGAAGGACACCCCGATGCCGCACCCGCTGTTGCGGGTGCCCTGCGTTGCTCGGCTTCGAGGGGGGCGGCAGACAGGCCTTTCTGTCTACGCAATCCTGCTTCGACAGAAAGTCCAGGGCGCATGTCCGTGTGCGCCCGCTCGGCGGGGCGGAAGTTCACTGGACTTCCGCCTGATCCGCCTCGCCCATGGCCTGACTGCCGACGCGCCGCGTCCGTGCGGCGCCCCTTCGGGCTCTTACCCTCGAAGCCTGCGCTACTCGGTGCGTCATAGGGGAGAAGGTCAACAACGCTTCGGCAGGCATCGGAGCGATGTTGATTTCGGTGCCTTAGCAAATCACCGTGCCGCCCCGTTCGGCCGGAGGGCCGGCCTCCTACAGGGAAACCCAAGGCCACCAATACCAAGTGCCCCGCTCATGCTGATCAAAGGGATTTTGACCTTTCCCCGTATGGCTCGCCGAGCACGGGGCTGTCCCGGGGTCAAAGCCCGTCAGGGGCGCCGCACGGACGCGGCGCGTCGATCGTCAGGCCAGGGAAGGCCTGTCGATCGACCTCCCCGGGACAGCCCCGCGCGCAGGGCACCCCGAAGGGGCGAGACATCCGTGGTGTCGTTTCTTTGGTTACTTTCTTTGGACAAGCAAAGAAAGTAACTCGAGCACCGCGCAGCGGGGATCGAAACGCCTTTGGCTTTGCGTTTGGCTTGAGTTCTTCACCAAGGCCGGTTCGAAACGCTTTTCCAGATCGCCTGCTGCCGACATGCAGATACTCGACCCCGGTACACGGATCGAAACATCCTCCGTTCAACGCGCACCGAACATTTCGTAGGCCGGATAAGGCGACAGCCGCATCCGGCGCACCGGGTCCACGGGGATGGCGGATGCGCTTTGCTTATCCGCCCTACGGATTGTCGACACGCATGGAAAGATCAATGGCGGCAACATCCTTGGTAATCGACCCGACCGAGATGAAATCCACCCCCGTCTCCGCGATGGCGCGCACCGTCTGAAGGTTCACGTTGCCGGATGCCTCGAGCTTCACCCTGCCGGCCACACGCTCGACCGCCTCGCGCATGGCGTCGAGTGCAAAGTTGTCCAGCATGATCACGTCCACCCCGGCGGCCAGCGCCTCGTCCACCTGTTCCAGGGTTTCCGTTTCCACCTCCAGCATCAGGCCGGGGGCCAGGGCGCGGGCGGCGGTCACGGCGGTGGCGATGGAGCCGGCGGCCATGATGTGGTTCTCCTTGATCAGCACGGCGTCGTAGAGCCCCATGCGGTGGTTCCGCCCGCCACCGCAGGCCACGGCGTACTTCTGCGCGACGCGCAGGCCGGGCAGGGTCTTGCGGGTATCCAGGATGCGGGTGCCGGTGCCGGCCACCGCGTCCACGTAGGCACGCGTCGCGGTGGCGGTGCCCGACAGGAGCTGCATGAAGTTGAGCGCCGTGCGCTCCCCGGTGAGCAGCGCGCGCGCCGGTCCGCGCAGGGCGCACAGCCGCGTGTCCGCGTCCACCCGGTCGCCGTCCTGCACATGCCAGGCCACGGTCACGCGCACATCGAGCTGCGCGAAGACCTCGTCGAACCAGTCCGCGCCGCATACGACCGCCGGTTCCCGGGCAATCACATGGGCGTGGGCGATGGCATCCTCCGGGATCAGGGCGGCGGTCACGTCGCCGCCGCCGATGTCTTCGGTCAGGGCGAGCCTGACCGTCTCGCGAACCAGTTCTTCGGGGGGTGGGACGAAGGGGCGGGTGTCTTGTTCGGCCATGCGGGCATCCTTGGGCTGCGGCGACACTGCGTGTTCGGGACGAGGACCCATTCTAGCAGGCCGAAGTCCAGCACCTCGCCGCCGTGAAGCGGACCCCGATAGCCGCCTGGCGGGACGCGTATGGTGACCCGACGATACCGATGTGCCCGACCTTGCCGTCACGCCGGTCAGCAGGATCAGCGCGGGTCCGACGACAAGGATGCTGGCGCTTGTCGAGCGGTTGTGATGCGGCGCCTGCAACATGCCGGGGACTCCTCCGACCCGGCCCCCGGGAGACCGCCGAGGCCTGCAAAGGTCCGTCCCGGGGCCGTGTTCTGCGCGTGTCGGGGCGCGAGACCCTGTGATACGGTCATTCCATCGGCGCTTGTCGCCGCACATGTGCTTCGGGGAGGGGTGTGGATCAGTTGAGACACTTTCTGGTCGATCTGACCGGCACGTTTCGAAACCTGTTGCCGATCATCCTCGTGGCCGCCCTGTTTCAGTGGGTCGTATTGCGCGAGATGCCGGCAGAGGCGGGCATGGTGCTCGCGGGACTCGTGCTGGTGGCCCTGGGCATCACACTGTTCCTGCGTGGACTCGAACTGAGTGTCTTCCCCCTCGGCCGGAATCTGTCCGACGCCTTCGCCAGGGAGGGCAAGCTGGGGTGGCTCCTGGCCTTCGGATTCTGCCTGGGTTTCGCCGCGGTGATCGCCGAGCCCTCGCTCATCGCCGTGGCCGCCAAGGCCGAGGTGGTGAGCGAGGGACGCATACAGGCCTGGTTGCTGCGTGTCCTGGCCGCGGCCTCCGTGGGGGCCGTGCTGGCACTGGGCATCCTGCGCGCGCTGCTCAATCATCCGGTGCTCTGGTACCTGGTGGGCGGCTACCTGATCCTCGTGCTGGTAACTTACCTCACGCCGCCCGAGATCACCGGCCTGGCCTTCGATGCCGGGGCGGTGAGTGCCAACATGGTGACGGTACCCCTGATCGCTGCCCTGGGCATGGGCCTGATGGCCGCCGTGCGCGGGCACAATGTGCTGGCAGCGGGTTTCGGCCTGGTGGCGCTCGCGGTCATGGCGCCGCGGCTGACCCTGCAGCTCTACGGCATCGTGGTCTACGCCGTCGACCCCGGCGCCGTCTCCGGGTACGAAGCGCATGCAGCGGCGGCCCCGCACCCTGCAGAGGCGCCCGCGGATCGCGGGCGCGACGTCGTCCGCGCCATGCTGGGGCTCATGGCGAGCCTGTTGCCCATCATCGCCGTGATCCTGGTATTCCAGGTTCTGGTCATCCGCCAGGCGTTCATGCATGCCCGACGTGTCGTGAGCGGTGTCGTGATGCTCCTTCTGGGCCTGCTGTTCTTTGCCCAGGGGCTGCAGTGGGGACTGTTCCCCATCGGGGAGCAACTGGCCCTCGGCCTGGGCCGTCCCGATGCGCTCCCTTACCTGTACCTGTTCGTGTTTCTGCTCGGGTTTGCCGCCACCTGGGTGGAACCGGCCCTCATGGCGGTGGTCCGCCATGCCAGCCAACTGGATCCGGCTCGCCTCCGGCCGGCGCTGGTGCGTGGCCTCGCGGCCCTGGGGGTTGGGGCGGGGCTGCTGCTCGGGGCCCTGCGCCTCGTGCAGGGATGGGCACTGGAGCACGTGTTGGCCGTGACCCTGCTGCTGCTCGTGCTGCTCGCGTTCCTGGCACCCCGTGATCTGGTGGGTTTCGCCTTCGACCTGGGCGGTATTGCCACTTCGGATGTGACGGTGCCGGTGATCACCGCCCTGGGCGTGGGGCTTGCCCTGGCCCTGGGCAGCGAGGACGTGATGCTCGACGGTTTCGGTCTCGTTGCGCTCGCCTCCCTGTACGTGATCGTCGGGGTGCTTCTCTATGCTATCGTGATGAACAGGGTTCGACGTCATGGAGAACTGCCATGATCCGGGCAGTGGTACTGGTTGCCGTGGTGGCCGATGAACTGGAGGAGCGCGCCGTTGCCATCGTGCGCGAGGAGGGCGGCAGCGGCGTGACCATTCTCCCCGGCCGCGGTCTGAGCTTTCCCGAGCATGTGACCTTCTTCGGGCTGACCTACCGGGGGCTTGAGAAGGTGCTGATCTGCGTGCTGGATCAGGTCACCGCCGAGCGTGCCGCCGAAAGGCTCAACCGCGAACTGGACCTGCTGCAGCCGTTCAAGGGCCTGGCATTCTGCCTCCCGGCCGCCGAGACCGGCGGCATCGACGCGGCCGAGATCCGCCGTTATATCGAGAACGGGCGGCAAGGGAAATCAGACGGACAATAACAACACGTACGAGACGGCGGCTTCTTGGACCAGCTCAGGGAATTCCTCGGGATACTCAAGCATTCCTTCCGGAATCTGCTGCCCATTATCGTGGTGGTGGCATTCTTTCAGTTTGCCGTCATGCGCCAAGTACCCGACGACCTGCTGCCCATAGCCTTCGGCCTGCTGGTGGTGGTGCTGGGCGTGGCCCTGTTTCTGCAGGGGCTGGAGATGGGCATCTTCCCCATCGGCAAGAACCTTTCAAACGATTTTGCCAAGAAGGGTTCGCTGTCCCTGCTGATGATCTTCGGCTTCTGCCTGGGGTTCTCCGCGGTGATCGCGGAGCCCGCCCTCATTGCCGTGGCAGACCAGGCGGAGATCATCAGCGAGGGACGCGTCAACGGTCTCACCCTGCGCCTGCTGGTGGCCGCCTCGGTGGGCGTGGTGGTGGCGCTGGGCGTGGTGCGCATAATCCTCGGCCACAGCCTGCACTGGTACATGATCATCGGCTACATCGTGGTGGTCGCGATCACCTTCTTCGCTCCTGCGGAGATCGTGGGGCTTGCCTACGACTCGGGCGGCGTGACCACCAATATCGTCACCGTGCCCCTGATCGCCGCGCTGGGCATCGGCCTTGCGGTCTCCCTGCGCGGGCGCAACGCGCTGACACACGGTTTCGGGCTGGTGGGGCTGGCGGTGATGGTGCCCATGATCTCGGTGCAGCTCTACGGCATTGCCGTCTACAGCTTCGGCGAGGCGGGAAGCGTGGAGGCCAACGGCGCGCTGATGGATCCGGGCGTGGACGAGGTGGTCACTCCCGCCGCCGGGAGCCTGCTGCTGGGCATGCTCTCCGACCTGCTGGTTATGTTCCGCGACGTGCTGCCCATCATCGCCGTGGTGCTGTTCTTCCAGTACCTGGTGATCCGCAAGCCCATTGCGCACATCCATAAGGTCATGGGCGGATTCGTGCTGGTGATCGTGGGCCTGTACGCCTTCGTGGTGGGCCTGAAGCTGGGTCTCTTCCCCATCGGGCGGAGCATGGCCGAGCAGCTCATCGGCCTGGAGATGATCTTCTTCGTCTACCTGTTCGCCTTCACCATCGGCTTTGCCACCACCATGGCCGAACCCGCGCTGATCGCCATCGGACAGAAGGCCGAGGAGGCGGGCAAGGGCAAGCTCGACGGCAACCTGATCCGCATCCTGGTGGCCCTGGGCGTGGCCATCGGTATCACCATCGGCGTGCACCGGATCATCAGCGGCGATTCCATCCACTACTACATCATGGCCGGGTACACGGTGGTCATCCTGCTCACCTGGCTGTCGCCCCGCTACATCGTGGCGCTGGCCTACGACCTGGGCGGGGTGACCACCTCGGAGGTCACCGTGCCCCTGGTCACGGCGCTGGGTATCGGGCTGGCCACCCACATCGAGGGGCGCGACGTGCTCATCGACGGATTCGGCCTGATCGCCTTCGCCTCGATCTTTCCGATCATCACGGTCATGCTCTATGCTATTTTCGTGGAAGCCTATGCACGGCTCAAAGGAGTCGAGACATGAAATTCGCGGTACTTGTGGCCATCCTGGCCGAGGAACTTGAAGAGAAGGCCATCGACGCGGCGAAGCAGGCCGGCGCCGGCGGCGTGACCATCCTGGATGCCCGGGGCATCGGCAACGAGGAGAAGAAGACCTTCTTCGGCCTGACCTATGAAGGCAGCCAGTCGGTGCTGATCTTCGTGCTGGAGAAGAAGCTTTCGGTCTCGGTGCTCAAGCGCATCACCCGGGACCTGGATCTCGCCTCCACCAGCAAGGGCGTTGTGTTCACCATTCCGCTGGAACATATCGCCGGTATCGACGTGGGGCAGATCGAGCGCTTCGAGGAGCGCATCAAGGACGACATCTGACCCTCCGCCCACCTGTTGCCCCGGGAGAAGACATGCTGGTCAAAGACATCATGAAGACCGATGTGGCGACCATTTCGCCGTTCGCCACCATCCGCGAGGCCATGCAGCGGATGAAGGCCCGCGGCGTCAAGTCGCTGGTGGTGGAGAAACAGGGCGAGCACGACGCCTGGGGCATCATCACCTACACCACCATCCTGCGCACCATCGTGGCGGAGGAAGGCGACATCGACCTGATCAACGTCTACGACGTCGCCGCCAAGCCGGTGATCTCCGTGTTCAGCGGGATGGACGTCAAGCACGTGGCACGACTCATGGTCAACGAGGATTACCGCCGTCTCGTGGTGCTGCGCGACAACGAACTGGAAGGCATCGTGACCATGAACGACATCGTCACGGCTGTGCTCGCGCTGGTGGAGGAGTAGGCGGCCGCCGGGCGCCGAACGGCGGACCCGGCTGTGCATGAAACGCCCGCCCGGGACCTCGGGGGGCAACCGGTGGGTGAGATCGTGGCAGGAAGCAGCAGTCCATCGTTCCATCGCCTGGCCAGGCGCATCACCCTGCGCATCGTCGCCCTGTACCTTGTCCTGGGTTTCACCTACATCGCCCTGTCCGACCGCGTGGTCATCGCCCTGGTGGACGATCCCCGGGTGCTCACCTGGGTGCAGACGTTCAAGGGCTGGGGCTACGTCGCCGTCACCGGCGTGCTGCTCTACGGGCTGATCTTCTGGCAGACCCGCCGGATCGCCGCGGCCAACGAGGCGCTGGCGGAACGCGACCGCCACATCACCCGCCTGAACCGCGTCTATGCCATGCTGAGCGCCATCAATGGCGCCATTCTGCGGGGTCACGATCAGGACGCGCTGCTCGACGAGGTGGCTCACATCGCGGTCGACAAGGGTGGTTTTCCCCTGGCCTGGGTCGGGCTGGTGGATGCCGATCAGCGTACGCTGCGTCCGGTGGCCAGCGCCGGGGCGGGCCTGGACTGCCTGGACGGACTCGTGCTGCACGTGGACCCGGATCATCCGGAGGCCCATGCCATGGCGGCGGACCTGGCCCGCGGCCATCCCTTCGTGATCAACGATCTGGCGGAGACCTCCCCCGTGGACAAGTGCCACGCCCGTGCCGTGGCCCACGGATATCGCGCCTTGGCGGTGGTGCCCATCCTCAAGGCATCCCGGCTGCTGGGCGTCATCGGCCTGTTCACCCGGGAGGCGCCGGATCGCGGCGGCCCGGTGTTCGACGACGATGAACTGCGCCTGCTGACCGAGATCGCGGCGGACACGGGTCTGGGCATGACGCTCATCGCTCAGGCCACGGCCCTGGACTGGGCCAGCCGTTTTGATGTCCTCACCGGGCTCGCCAACCGGGATCTGCTGAAGGAACGCATCGATCAGGCCCTGCTGCGGGCCCGCCACCAGCGCCGTTACGTGGGGGTGCTGGCCATGGAGGTGGCGGGCCTGCGCGCGGTGGTGGACTCCCTGGGCCGCCAGCAGGGTGACCGCCTGCTGCAGGCCGTTGCCCAGCGCCTGGCCGGTCAGGTGCGCGAGGGCGACACGGTGGCCGCGCTGGGCAACGGCGAGTTCGCGGTGCTGCTGGCCGACGTGCGTGAAGGTCTGGATGTGGCTGACGTGGCCCACAAACTCCTCAAGCCCTTCGAGCTGGAACTGCAGGCGGATGCCCCGCCGCATTTCGTGACCCTGGCCGCCGGGGCCGCCGTCTATCCGAACGATGCGGACACCGCCGACGGGCTCATCCACTGCGCCGGGATCGCCCTGCACCAGGGCGGCGCCCAGGCCCCCACGGGGGATTGTGTCTTTTACGCCCCGGAGATGGACCAGCGGGTGCGCGAGTACCAGGCCCTGGACAACGAACTGCTCGGCGCGCTGGAGCGGGGCGAGATGCAGCTGCACTATCAGCCGGTCGTGCGCCTGGAAACCGGAGAGATCATCGGGGTGGAGGCCCTGCTGCGCTGGCACAACCGACGCTTCGGTGCCGTGTCCCCGGACCGTTTCATCCCCATGGCCGAGCACAGCGGCGTGATCCGCCCCCTGGGGGACTGGGTGCTGGAGCAGGCCTGCGCCCGGCTCGCCCGCTGGCAGGAACGGGGCTGGCGCCTGAGGATGAGCGTGAACCTTTCCACGCGCCAGCTGCTGGCCCCGGGTTTCGCCGAGCGCATCCGCGAGACCATCATGCGCCACCGTCTGGACCCGGAGCGCATGGTGCTGGCGCTGGAGGTCACGGAAACCGCCGTGATTGAGGACATGGAGGCGGTGTCCGAGGCCCTGGCCCGGGTCAAGGAACTCGGTATCGTCGTGCACCTGGATGATTTCGGCACAGGCTACGCCTCGCTCAGCTACCTGCAGCGGCTGCCCGTGGACACCATCAAGATCGACAAGAGTTTCGTGCAGACCCTGGACACCGATCCGGTGGCGGAGAACCTGGTCCGCTCGGTGATCGCGTTGGCCCGGAGCCTGAACATGGGGGTCGTGGCCGAGGGCGTGGAAACCGCCGAGCAGCGCGACGCGCTCAAGGCGCTGGGCTGCCATGTGGCCCAGGGCTACCTGTTCGCCCGTCCCCAGCCCGCGGAAGACGTGGAGCGGTTGCTGGAGGCGTCGAACCCGTGATCTCCCGGCGGCCTGCGCCCCGTAGGAGCCCGGTCCTCCGGGCGATGGGGGTTTGGCCTGGACAGGATCGCCCGGAGGACCGGGCTCCTACGGGGGGCGCAGGGCGCACGCATGATGCTTTCCATGCCTCGCGAGCGACCCGTGCGTCCTGCCTTTGAATCACCGGGCGGACTTGTCACCCGCATGATTTCCAGTCCGGCAGGAATCCTTTGCGTGCTTCGCCGCTCCTTGATGCCTCTTGCGTGGGAGCTTTCATGCCCGGCCCCCTGACCGATGACGACAACGCCCCGCGCGGCTGGGTCCTGCCCCTGCTGGCGCTGTGCGTCGCGCTGCTGCTGATCCTCACGGTGGTGCACCACTGGGCGGCGCTGCAGGCACGGCTCGCGGATCTGGGCACCGTGCAGCTCGGGCTGCTGGCGAGCCTCGCGGCCGGGCTCTTCACCGCCGTGGGGGCGCTGCCGGTGATGGTGCTGTCGCGCATTCGGCGCAGGGTGGAGGATGCCCTCATGGGCTTTGGCGCCGGCGTGATGCTGGCGGCCACGGCCTTCTCCCTGGTGCTGCCCGGGGTGGATGCCGCCACGGTATATACCGGCCACACGCTCTCGGCGGCGCTGCTGGTGGGGGCGGGGATCGGCCTGGGCGGCCTGTTCCTGCTCGCCTGCCACCGCTACGTGCCCCACGAGCATTTCATCATCGGCCCCCAGAGCGGGGCGGACCCGAAGAAGATGCGGCGCATCTGGCTGTTCGTGTTCGCCATCGCCCTGCATAACTTTCCGGAAGGACTGGCCGTGGGCGTCGGTTTCGGCACCGGCGACCTGGCCGCGGGCGTCGCGCTCACCATCGGCATCGGCCTGCAGAACATGCCCGAGGGTCTGGTGGTGGCGGTGGCCATGCTGGCGCTCGGCTACTCCCGCTGGACGGCCCTGGGCGTCGCCCTGCTCACCGGCCTGGTGCAGCCCGTGGGCGGCCTGTTCGGCGCGGCGGTGGTCACCCTCGCCGCACCCCTGCTGCCCTTCGGCCTGGCCTTCGCCGCCGGGGCCATGCTGTTCGTCATCAGCCACGAGATCATCCCCGAGTCCCACCGCAAGGGGCACGAGGGCCACGCCACCCTGGGCGTGCTGGTAGGTTTCATCGTGATGATGGTGCTGGACGTGGCCCTTGATTGAAGTGGGAAGGATGAGTTGGGAAGTGAGAAGAATGGGTAGGTTGGGGTGAGCGAAGCGAACCCCAACAGGTGGTGGTCACCGAGGCCCCGCGGGTTGGGGTTTGCTTTGCCCACCCCGACCTGCCGGGCTGGAAGCGGGAAGGGGCCCTTCGCGGACCGGGTGCTGCCCCCGGTTCATGAAGCTTTCTTGATTCTGCTCCGCTGCTGATTCTGA
>SKOF01000371.1 GCA_007120155.1 Thioalkalivibrio sp.
GTAGTCGCGGGCGGCGCGCAGCACGGCCAGGTTGTCGTCCACAAACAGGGATTTCTCCGGGTCAAAAGGGATCCTCTCGCGCAGCCTGTCCCAGAAACCGGGTTCCTCCTTGGCGCAACCCAGATCGTGAGCGGTGACGACCCGGTGGAAGTGACAGCCGATTTCCGTACAGGCCAGCTTCAGATCCAGGCTGTTGCGATGAGCATTGGTCACCAGCATGACCTGACGGCCGCTGCGCCTGACCGCATCGAGAAACGGTTCCACGTGTTCATGCACCGAGATCAGGTGAATGATCTCGCGCTTCAGTGACATGATGTCCACGCCCAGTTCCCGGGCCCAGTAGTCCAGGCAATACCAGGACAACTGCCCGCGCACCGCATTGGTTCGCGCCCTCAGCCAGGGGCGAACCTCCGCCTCGTCCAGGCCTCGCATCTGAGCCAGGCGCACGGGCAGATGCTCCTGCCAGAAGTGGTTGTCAAAATGCAGGTCGAGCAGGGTGCCGTCCATGTCCAGCATCACCGTTTCCACCTGCTCCCAGGTCAGGGCCGGGGATCTTGTCTTCGTCGGACGGTCCATGGCGCCATTATCTCTCAAATCGCGCGGCCGCCCCACCCCGCTGCCACAGCTTCGGGCCGGGTGACGATCGGGCCACCCGGGAGCCGTGCCACCGGCCCACGGGCGCCATGCCCCGGGCGCAGGTGCGGTACAATGACCACGGGTTCCGGCCCGCCGGATCAGCAACGGGCCACGCATGCGGCAATTCCCGGAAGGCACTTGTCCCATGCGCATGGACACCCCCTTCGAGAGCCGGTTTCACACCGCGTTCCGCCTGCTGCCGGGATCCCGAGGGCGTGTATTCCGAAGGCGCCTCCACTGCGGGGTCTGCCGACACCGAAGGAGAGTGATGTGCGCAAGAAACCGACGATCCTGAGCAGCCGCACAGTCGCCCGCAGCCGCCTGTTCCACGTGGAGGAGGTGGAGCTCGAGTTCTCCAACGGTGTCAACACGCGCTACGAGCGCCTGGTGGGCTCGAGCCGGGGCGCGGTGCTGATTGTTCCGGTCATGGACGACGGCAACGTGCTGCTCATCCGTGAATACGCCGCCGGCACCCACCGTTACGAACTGGCGCTGCCCAAGGGGCGCATCGAGGCCGGCGAGGATCTGCTGGCGGCGGCCAACCGGGAGATCATGGAGGAAGTGGGCTACGGCGCCCGGGAACTCATCCATCTCACCTCGCTGACCATTGCACCCGGATACCTGAGTCACACCACCCACGTGGTGCTTGCCCGGGACCTGCGTCCACAGCGCCTGGACGGCGACGAGCCCGAGGACATCGAAGTGGTGCCCTGGCCGCTCGATCGGATCGAGGCACTCTCGGCGCAGGAGGACTTCACCGAGGCGCGCAGTATCGCCGCCCTGTATCTGGCCCGGGAGCGTCTGGCCCGATGACCTCGCGTGCGAAGGACCTTCCCGCGGACCTGTCCCTGGAACACCTGCGCAACAATGCCTGCCTGATCGCGCGGCAGGCGGGCACACTGATCCTTGCGGTCTATGAACAGGACTTTCAGGTGACCGAGAAGACCGATCGCTCGCCGCTCACGGAAGCGGACATGGCAGCCCACAACCACATCGTGACCGCGTTGAAGGACCTCACGCCGGGCCTGCCCGTGCTGTCGGAGGAGTCGGACCGGATCCCCTTCTCGGAGCGATCGGGCTGGCAGACCTACTGGCTGGTGGATCCCCTCGACGGTACCCGCGAGTTCGTCAAGCGCAACGGTGAGTTCACCGTCAACATCGCGCTGATCCATAATCACGAACCCGTGCTGGGCGTGGTGTATGCCCCGGTTCTGGACCTGTGTTACGCGGCCGCCATGGGCCTCGGGGCAAGCCGCAGCGCTTCGGGAGCAGGGGCGGAGGCGATCCGGGTCGGGCGGCGCCGGCGCCGCCCGGTGGTGGCCGGCAGCCGTTCCCACGGCACGGAACGCATGGGCCGGCTGCTGGAGCGCCTGGGTAAGCACGAGCTCATCAGCATGGGCAGTTCCCTCAAGTTCTGCCTGGTGGCGGAAGGCCGTGCCGACATCTATCCCCGCCTGGGCCCCACCTGTGAGTGGGATACCGCCGCTGCCCAGTGCGTGGTCTGCGAGTCCGGCGGCCAGGTGGTCGACCTGCAGGGGGAGCCCCTGCGCTACAACACACGGGAGTCTCTGAGAAACCCCGAGTTCCTCGTCATCGGCGACGAGCGCTGGCTGGACACCCTCACGGGAATCGCGGCTTCGATTTAACGCGTTGGTTTTGCAACCACGAGAACACGAAGAATGGCTGGGGTAAAGAAAGATTCTTCCTCTCGCAAAGACGGGAAGCACGCAAAGGAAACCCGAGATCATAGGGCGCCCCATGGGCGCCGCCGGGTGCCGGTCACGGTGGGGCGGCGGGCACGGCCCGCCCTATAGGACCGGTTTTTCGGGTTTCTTGGCGTGCTTCGCGCCTTTGCGAGAGGAAGAATTCTTTGAATTTCTTCGTGCCCCTCGTGAGCTTCGTGGTTCAGAAGGATCAGATGCGCCGCTGCAGGCCCGACTGGTTGATCAGCGTGGCGGCAATCTCCTCCACGGACATGAAGGTGATGTTGAGGTAGGGAATGTGTTCGCGGCGGAACAGGGCCTCGGCCGCCGCCAGTTCCCGGCGGCACTGCTCCGCACTCGCGTAGGTGGTGCCCGGACGCCGCTCGGCACGGATCTGCTGCAGGCGTTCCGGATCCACGGTCAGGCCGAAGAGCTTGTGGCGATGCGGCACCAGCTGGCCGGGGAGATCGCCGCTGTCGAAGTCGCCCTCCGTGAGAGGGTAATTGGCCGCCTGGATGCCGTACTGCAGGGCCAGGTACAGGCAGGTGGGCGTCTTGCCGCTGCGCGACACGCCGATCAGGATCAGGTCGGCCATGGGGTATTCGCGCACGACCGCACCATCATCGTTGGCCAGCGCATAGTGAAGCGCGTTCATGCGGCGCGTGTAGGTATGCAGGTTGCCCATGCCGTGCGAACGGCCGGTGGCCGGCGCGGCCGGAATGCCCAGGACCTCTTCCAGCTTCGGCGTGAATGTGTCGAAGAAATCGAACACCACGCCCTTGCAGTGGGCCAGACCATCACGCAGGCGGCTGTCGATGAGTGTGCTGAACACCAGCGGCGGGACGCCGTCGTGTTGCGCGGCACGCTCGATACGCACCAGCACCGCATCGAGTTTTTCCGGCGTATCCACGAACGGCAGGCTCACCGGATTGACCTTCAGACCGTTGAACTGGGTCAGCAGGGTATGGCCCAGGGTCTCGGCGGTGATGCCGGTGCCATCGGAGATGTAGAAGACGGAACGCACTTATGAGGTGAGAAGTGTGAATTGGGAAGTGGGAATGGCATCAGGGCGCAACGGAGACCGCATACACCTGCGATCCCTGCTCAAGCGCATTGGACACATGATTTTAGTTCTCACTTCCCAATTCACACTTCCCACTTCATTCCTCCTGTCCTCCCAGCATCAGCCACGTGTCCACCACCGTGTCCGGGTTGAGGGAGATGCTGTCGATCTTCTGCTCCATGAGCCACTCGGCCAGGTCGGGATAGTCCGACGGGCCCTGGCCGCAGATGCCCACGTACTTGCCGGCGCGGTGTGCAGCCTGAATGGCCATGGCGAGCAGCTTCTTCACCGCCGGGTCGCGCTCGTCGAAGCTGCCGGCCACGAGGCCTGAATCCCGGTCAAGGCCCAGCGTGAGCTGGGTGAGGTCGTTGGAACCGATGGAGAAGCCATCGAAGTACTCGAGGAATTCGTCGGCCAGCACGGCATTGGACGGAATCTCGCACATCATGTAGATCTTGAGCCCGTTCTCGCCCCGCTTGAGCCCCAGGTCCGCCAGCAGGCTGATCACGCCCTCGGCCTCGGCAAGCGTGCGCACGAAGGGGACCATGATCACCACGTTGGTGAGTCCCATGTCGTTGCGCACACGGCGCACCGCCTGGCATTCCAGTTCGAAGCAGGGACGGAATTCCCGGGACAGATACCGCGCGGTGCCCCGGAAACCGATCATGGGGTTCTCCTCTTCCGGCTCGTAACGCTCACCGGCGAGCAGATTGGCGTACTCGTTGGACTTGAAGTCCGACAGGCGCACGATCACCGGCTTGGGATGGAAGGCGGCGCCAAGGGTGCTGATGCCTTCCACCAGGCGGTCCACATAGAAGCTCACCGGGTCCTTGTAGCCCGCGATGCGGCGGTCCACCTCGGCACGCAGATCTTCCGGCAGGGTGTGATGCTCCAGCAGCGCCTTGGGATGCACCCCGATCATGCTGTTGATGATGAACTCAAGCCGGGCGAGACCCACGCCGTGATTGGGGATACTGCTGAAATGGAAAGCTCGGCCCGGATTGCCCACGTTCATCATGACCTTCAGAGGCAACTCGGGCATGGTGTCGGTTCGGGTCCTGAGCACCTGGAAATCCAGCCTGCCCTCGTAGACTCGCCCCTCGTCGCCCTCGGAACACACCACGGTGCCCTCGGTACCGTCCGGAAGGGTCTCCGTGGCATTGCCGCATC
This sequence comes from Thioalkalivibrio sp., assembly GCA_007120155.1. Lineage (GTDB taxonomy): Bacteria > Pseudomonadota > Gammaproteobacteria > Ectothiorhodospirales > Ectothiorhodospiraceae > Thioalkalivibrio_A. The sequence goes on from SKOF01000371.1 coordinate 4,573, forward strand.
CCACCACGGCGGGAATTCCCATCTCCCGGGCGATGATGGCCGCGTGGCAGGTGCGGCCGCCCCGGTTGGTCACGATCGCGGCGGCGCGTTTCATCACCGGCTCCCAGTCCGGATCGGTCATGTCGGTGACGAGGACGTCGCCCGCCTCCACCTTGTGCATGTCTTCCAGACCGGCCACCACACGCACCTTGCCGGCGCCGATCTTCTGGCCGATGGCCCGACCGGTGGCCAGCACCTTGCCGCCCTTCTGCTTCAGGTGGAAACGCTCGATCACCTGCCCGTCCTGCCGGCTCTCTACGGTCTCGGGCCGGGCCTGAACGATGTAGAGACCTCCGTCCACGCCATCCAGGGCCCACTCGATGTCCATGGGCCGACCGTAGTGCTTCTCGATGATCACCGCCTGGCGGGCCAGGTCGGTGATCTGCTCGTCGGTCAGGCTGAATCGGTTGCGATCGGCCTCCTCCACATCCACCGTGCGCGTCTGCCGTCCGTCGTCGCCGAAGATCATCTTGATGGCCTTGGAACCCATATTGCGCCGCAGGATGGCGGGCCGGCCCTCGGCCAGCGCCGGCTTGTAGACATGAAACTCGTCCGGATTGACGGCCCCCTGCACCACCGTCTCGCCCAGTCCCCAGGCGGCGGTGATGAATACCGCATCGCGGAATCCGGACTCCGTATCCAGGGTGAACGCCACTCCGCTGGCGCCCTCGTCGCTGCGCGCCATGCGCTGGATACCCGCGGAGAGCGCCACATCGGCGTGGTCAAAGCCCTGGTGCACCCGGTAGGAAATGGCCCGGTCGTTGTACAGGGAGGCAAACACCTCGTGGATCGCCTTGAACACCGCCTCCTCGCCGCGCACATTGAGGAAGGTCTCCTGCTGCCCGGCAAACGAGGCATCGGGAAGATCCTCGGCGGTGGCGGAGGAACGCACCGCCACCGTGCATTCGCCCTCGGTTTCCGACTCCAGGCGATGCCAGGCCTCCCGGATGGCATCGGTCAGCGGCTGAGGAAAGGGGGTTTCCACCACCCAGCTTCGGATGGTGCGCCCGGCCTCGCGCAGGGCATTGATGTTGTCCACGTCCAGCTTGTCGAGCAATCCGTTGATGCGTTTGTCCAGGTCCTTGTGACGAAGGAACTCGCGGTAGGCATCGGCGGTGGTCGCAAAGCCGCCGGGCACCTGAACACCGGCCCCGGACAGACCGCTGATCATCTCGCCGAGGGAGGCGTTCTTGCCGCCCACCCGGCCCACATCACCCATGCCCAGTTCATCGAACCACAGCACGTACTCACTCATTACCGGACCTCCGCATCAAGCGCGACTTGCCCCGCGGCGGCGAACCGCGGGCCGTGAACAGAATTATGCCGACTGTGTATGATCCCGCCCCCCAAGGCAACCGCACAGAGGCGTCGGGTCGCCCGTCTGCCGGGACGCGCCCGTCCACAGGGCAGGCCTGCCATCCCGGGAACGCGGGGGGACACCCGCACACGCGCGCCCGGGGCCTTCCAGCCCTCCCCGGGCACGAAAACGGGGTTCCCGGCCCTGCAAGGGGGCCCCGGTGGCCAGCACACCTCTATATGATATAGGTGACATTATAAGGCCAAAAAGACCGCCAGAGACACTCTTCCGCCACCACAGGCCTGATAGGATCCAAGGAACCATCCTGACACCCATCGGACAAAACTCAAGTCCGCCGTCCGCTCCGCGGTTTGCCGGACACCCCTCTGTCGTTCGCCCCAAGGACACATCGATGCTTCGTTTTCTGCCATGGTTCCTGATTCTTGCGGCCTGGGTCCCGGCCGCGCACGGGGAAAAACCGGACCATGACGGAATCCGGGAACAATCCGTCCACGGATGGGTGGAGAAGGTGACGATCAGGCCGGAGAACATCGAACTCAAGGCCAAGATGGACACCGGCGCCACCACATCGTCGCTGAATGCACTCAACAAGGAGATCTTCGAGCGCGACGGGCAGGAATGGATCGCATTCGACATCATCAATCCGGAAGACGAGGACGACACGAAGCGCCTGGAGCGCGAAATCGTGCGCTATGTACGCATCATCCGCCACGACGGGAACCACCAGCGCCGTCCAGTGGTGAGCATGGAACTGTGTATGGGTACGCACCGCAGGGATGCGGACATCAGCCTGGTCGACCGCACGGAACTCACCTACCAGGCGCTGATCGGGCGCAATCACATGGAAGGGATCATCCTGGTGGACTCCGGCCACACCTATCTGCAGCCGCCGCGCTGCGACGACTGAAGACACACGGCACATGAGGCGCCTGCATCTGACCCTGCTGGTACTCGGCCTGCTGGCGACCAGCCTGGTCATGGTCGGCTACAAGGTCAGCGTTCTCGGATTCCCCCTCCAGCCCGCACAGACCGTGGACAACTGGATCGTGGAGGCGCGGATCGCCTTCGAGCCCAGCGGCGGCGCGGTGACGGCACGGCTGGTGCTCCCCGACGACCCGCCGGGCTACGGCATCCTGGACGAGAACTTCGTCTCCCGGGGCTACGGTCTGACCACCACCCAACAGGGGGAGAACCGGGAGGCCCGCTGGACCACCCGCACGCCCAGCGGCCGGCAGGTCATCTACTACCGTGCCACGGTCTACGAGCGCCCGGGCAGCAACGGGGATGACGCCCCCTACCCGGGTCCGGTGTCGGTCCCCGATTACGGCGAACCCTACCATTCCGCGGCCATGGCGTTGCTGGAGAGCGTGCGCGAGCGCTCCGCGGACATCACCAGCTTCGCCTCGGTGCTGGTCAATGACCTCAATGCACACAACCCTGGCGAGAATGCCGCGCTGTTCATCGATCGGGATACCTCGGAAACCGACAGGGTGCGCACCATCATCGACCTGCTGGCGGGTGCGCGCATCCCGGCACGCATGGTGCACGGCATCACCCTCACCGACTGGACCCGGGAGGCCGATCCACAGTCCTGGCTGGAGGTGCACAACACCCGGGAATGGGTGCCGGTGAATCCCCGGGACGGCACCCCCGGTTATCCGCCCAATTTCCTGGTCTGGTGGCGCGGGGACATGGCACCCCTTCAGGTGGACCGCGCCGAGCGCCCCGAGATCAGCTTCTCCGTGACCCGCAACATCCACGACGCCATCGACGTGGCCGAGCAACGGGCCCAGATCATGGACTCGCGCATCGTGGACTTCTCGCTGTTCGGCCTGCCGGTGCAGACCCAGAACATGTACCGGGTGCTGCTCATGGTGCCGGTGGGCGCGTTGATCATCGTGCTGCTGCGAAACATGGTGGGCATCCAGACCTTCGGCACCTTCATGCCCGTGCTGATCGCCCTCTCCTTTCGCGAGACCCAGCTGCTCGGCGGCATCGTCCTGTTCACCCTGATCGTATCCCTGGGGCTGGCCATCCGCTTCTACCTGGAACACCTCAAGCTCCTGCTGGTTCCACGGCTCGCGGCCGTGGTGATCGTGGTCATCATGCTCATGGCCCTGATCAGCATCCTGAGCCACAACCTGGGCATCGAGCAGGGCCTTTCACTCGCCCTGTTCCCCATCGTGATCCTGGCCATGACCATCGAGCGCATGTCCATCGTCTGGGAGGAACACGGCCCGCAGGACGCCATCTATCAGGGGCTCGGCAGTCTTGCCGTTGCCGCGGCCAGCTACCTGTTCATGATCAACCGCAACCTGGAGCACCTGATCTTCGTGTTCCCGGAACTGCTTCTCGTCGTACTGGCGCTGACGCTGCTGGTCGGGCGCTATACCGGCTACCGGCTCACGGAGCTCGTGCGCTTTCGCGCATTGAAGGAATGATGGGACGCTGGTTCATCACACCGGGAGAACTGCGCAGCCGGGGGGTGCTCGGCCTGAACGCCCGCAACGGCGCCTTCATCGCCGCGTACAACGCCCGCTGCAACTACCCCCTGGTGGACGACAAGCTGCAGACAAAACGCCTGGCCCTGGAAGCGGGCATCGCCGTGCCGGAACTCTACGGGGTGATCGAAACCCAGCAGCAGGTCAGGCGCCTCGGCGGGATGCTCGGTGATCACGAGGATTTCGTCATCAAGCCCGCCCATGGCGCCGGCGGTGACGGCATCCTGGTGATCACCGGGCGCATGGGCGATCACCACCGGCGCGCCAACGGCAAGCTTCTGGACCGGGACGCCATTGCCCATCACGTGGCCAATGTCCTGAGCGGCATGTACAGCCTGGGCGGGCAGCCCGACAAGGCCATGGTGGAGTCGCGGGTGAAGTTCGATCCCATGTTCGAACCGATGAGCTTCCAGGGAGTGCCCGACATCCGCACCGTGGTTTACCGGGGCTATCCCGTCATGGCCATGGTGCGCCTGCCCACCCGGGAGGCCGACGGCAAGGCGAACCTGCACCAGGGTGCGGTGGGCGCCGGGATCGACATGGGCAGCGGCAAGACCCTCAATGGCGTGTGGCGCAGCCAGGTGGTGGACCGGCACCCGGACACCGGCGCCCCCATCGCCGGCATCCCGATCCCCGGCTGGACAAGGCTGCTGGAACTGGCGGCCCGCTGCCACGACCTCACCGGTCTGGGCTACCTGGGCGTGGACGTGGTGCTCGACCGGGATCGCGGCCCCCTGATCCTGGAGCTCAATGCCCGCCCGGGGCTGGCGATCCAGATTGCCAACCACGAGGGCCTGATGCATCGCACCCGGGCCGTGGAAGAACGTCTGGGCAGGCTGGAGCAACGGGAAGACGCGGCATCCCGCGCCGCCTGGACGCAAGCGCGCTTTGCCGTAAACGCCGGCGCCGGGCCCACCGCGCGTGACTGAGTTCGGAGGGCCGGTCAACGCAGACCTGCCACGGTGTCTCCCCGTGCGGGCACCTTCCGGCGGTTCCGAACACCACCGCTTCAGAACAAGGCCATCTCCAGCCCCACCAGCAGGATAAACACCGCGAACACCTGGCGCAGCCGGGTCACGTCTAGCCGGTGGCAGAGGCGCACGCCGAGGGGCGCGAAGAGCATGGTGGCCGGCACCAGCAGCGCGAAGGCCAGCCAGTTCACGTAGCCGGTGGAGAAGGCCGGCAGGCCGGCGGAACCCCAGCCGGCGATCACGTAGCCGGCGGCCGCGGGCACGCTGATGAGGAATCCGAACACCGCCGATGTGCCCACCGCCCGATGGATGGGGAAGGCGAAGAGATTGAGCGCGGGCACCGCCAGCGTGCCGCCGCCGATCCCGAGCATCGCCGCCAGGCCGCCGATACCGAAGGAGATGCCGCGTTGGGTGTACCTGCCGGGCAGGCCATCGCTCACTGTCGGTTTGCTTCGGGCGGTGAGCAGCATGTGCGCGGAGACCACAACCAGCAGGACGCCAAACAGTGCCTTGAGCAGCGCACCGGAAACCACGGCGCCGCCGAGCCATGTACCAACGACGACGCCCGCGAGGATGCCCGGCGCCCAGGATCTCAGCAGCGCCCCGTCCACGGTGCCGCGACGGTGATGTGCGCTTGCCGACATCACGGAGGTGAGCACGATGGAGGCAAGCGAGGTACCCACCGTCAGCGGCATGGTCACGTCCAGGGGCAGGCCGTCAGCCGTGAACACATGGTAGAGGATGGGCACGATCACGATGCCGCCGCCGACGCCCAGCAGACCCGCCAGCAGACCCGCGACCATGCCGCAGGCCAGCAGCACCGGCGCCAGAATGATCCAGTTCCCGTCCGGGATCGGGACCATCAGAATGCCGCCACCAGTCCGTCGCTGCGCGGATCCGCGCCGCCGGTCATCACGCCGGCCGGATCGAGCAGCAGAGCGCCCGCGTGGCCCATGATCTCGCTGTAGGGCTCCACAGTCTCCAGTTCATGGCCCCGGGCGCGCAGACCGGCGATCACCGCCGGGTTGAAGCGCGATTCCAGCTTGAGACTGGTGGAATGCGAACCCCAGGTGCGGCCGAGCAGCCAACGGGGCGCGGTGATGGCGGCCTGGGGCGACATGCCGTGCACGGCGATGCGGGTGAACACCGCGGCCTGCGTCTGGGGCTGACCGTCCCCGCCCATGGTGCCGTACACGAGCCAGCGTCCGTCGGCCAGTTCCGCCATGGCCGGGTTGAGGGTGTGGAAGGGCTGACGCCCCGGCAGGAGGCTGCGCGGCGAGCCTTCGTCCAGGGTGAAGCTCGTGCCCCGGTTCTGCCAGCAGATGCCCGAACGAGCGAGCACCACGCCGCTGCCGAACTCGTGGTAGAGGCTCTGGATGGCGGAGACCATGCGCCCCGCCCCGTCGATCACGCCGAACCAGGTGGTGTCGCCGGTCTCGCCCGCCCCCCAGCGCGCGGCACGCAGGGGATCGATGGCCGCCGCCTCGCGATCGAGCGCATCGGCGGCGAGCCAGGTCTCGGGCGGAGTGGACACGTCCACGGGGTCGCGGATGATGCGATCGCGCACGGCGAAGGCGCGCTTGGTGGCCTCCACCAGCAGATGGATGTGATCCACGCCCGACTCGGTGACCCGGAGCCCGCCGATGCGCTCGTAGAGGGCCAGGATCATGAGCGAGGCGAGCCCCTGGGACGGGGGCGGCGTGTTGTAGAGACGCGCACCGGCGAAGCGCGCGCTCAGCGCAGGCGTCGTCACCACACGATGCGCCTGCAGATCGGCGAGCCCCAAGGGGCTGCCCGCCTCCTCCAGGTCCGCCGCCAGCACATGCGCCAGATCGCCCCGGTAGAAATCCTCGCAGCCCGCCTCGGCGATGCGCGCGAGCGTCGCGGCGAGCGCCGGCAGACGCTGCCTGTCCCCCTCCGCCGGTGCCACCCCCGCGTCCAGGAACACCTGGGCGAAGCCGGGTTGCGATGCGAGTTCCTCCCGTTTGGCCGCCGTGGTGCGGCACTGGCTGGCAGTCACCGGCCGCCCCTCCCGGGCCAGGTGGACGGCATCGGCCAGCAGGCGTTCCAGGGGCGTGCGGCCGCCCCAGTCGCGGGCCGTGTCGAGCACGCCCCCCCAGGCGGAGACGGCGCCCGCCACGGTGTTGGCGGCCCAGGGTCCGCGCACCGGGATGTGCGCGTGCCCGGCATCACGGTAGCGCGCCGCCGTGAGATCGGCGGGGGTGCGCCCCACGCCGGTGATGGCGCGCGGGGCCTCCCCGGGCGCGCGGCACAGCCAGAAGGCGTCGCCGCCGATGCCACTCATGTGGGGATAGACCACGGCGAGCGCGGCGGCCACCGCCACCGAGGCCTCGGCCGCATTGCCACCCTCGCGCAGCACGGCGAGTCCGGCCTGGGCCGCGAGCGCATGGGGCGCGACCACCATCCCCCGGCAGCCGCGTACGGAGTTCAGCATGGGATCGCTCCTCGTCTGTGCCTTTGCTGCGACATTACCAGCCGAGGGTCCCGGGCAGCCAGGTGGCGATGGCGGGGAAAGCCATCACCAGCGTGAGCCCGAGCAGCTGGATGCCGATGAACGGCAGCGCGCCCGCATAGATCTCCCGGGTGGCCACCTGGGGCGGGGCCACGCCCTTGAGAAAGAACAGCGCCCAGCCGAAGGGCGGCGTCAGGAACGAGGCCTGCAGGTTGAGAGTGACCAGCATGGCGAACCAGATCATGTCCACGTCCATGGCGATGAACACCGGCAGCATCAGGGGCAGGACGATATAGGAGATCTCGATCCATTCCAGGAAGAAGCCCAGGATGAAGATCGCCGCCATGGTGAAGATGAGCGCACCCCACATGCCGCCCGGCAGCATGTCGAACACGCCTTCGATCAGGTACTCGCCGTCGAGCCCCCGGAAGCTGAGCGCAAAGATCTGCGCGGCAATGAGCACGAACATGATCATGCCGGTGATCTTGAGCGTGTCGCGCACGGTCTCGCCCAGCACCCGGCCGTTCATCTTGCGGCCCAGGACGGTGATAAGAAGCGCACCCAGCGCGCCCATGGCCGCCGCCTCCGTGGGGGCGGCGAGCCCGCTGATGATGGAACCGAGCACCACCGCGATCAGCGCGAGCGGCGGCACGGCACTCTTCAGCACCCGCAGCAGCAACTGCCGCCGGCTGAGCGCGTCACGCTCGGCCTGGGGCACCGGCGGGGCCCAGTGGGGCAGGAAGCGGCCGATGGCGATGATGTAGACGGCGTACAGGGCCGCGAGCAGCAAAGACGGCATCACGGCGGCGGCGAACAGCGCGCCCACCGACTCGCCCATGATGTCCGAGAGCAGGATCAGCACCAGGCTCGGCGGGATGATCTGCCCGAGCGTCCCCGAGGCGCAGATGGTGCCGCAGGCGAGCGAGGAGCGGTAACCGCGCTCCAGCAGCTTGCCCAGCGTGATCAACCCCATCGTCACGACGGTGGCGCCGACGATGCCCGTGGACGCGCCCATCAGCACGCCCACCAGCACGATGGCGAGCGCCATGCCGCCGGGCCGGTTGCCCGCCAGGTGGCCAAGCGCCGAGAGCGTGTCCTCCGCAAGGCGCGATTTCTCCAGCAACACGCCCATGAACACGAACAGGGGGATGGCGAGCAGCGTGTAGTTAGTGATCACGCCGAAGACCCGCGCGGGCAGCAGGCTGAACAGGGTCTCGCCGAAACCGATGTATCCGAACACCAGTCCCGCGCCGGCGATGGCGAGCGCCACGGGGATGCCCGCCAGGATCATCGCGAACAGGCAGGCCACCATGATCAGGGCGATGGACTCCGGGCTCATGTGGCGTACGCGCGGTCGGGGACCGGGACCGGGCTGCGCGCGCCCAGCAGCGACGCGGCCGCCGACAGAGCCATGGAGACGCCCTGCAGGGCGATCAGCGCGAAGCCGAGCGGGATCACCGCCTTGAGCAGGAACCGGTACGGCAGGCCGCCCGCCTCCGGGGAGCGCTCGCCGATGTTGTAGGCGTACAGCACGTAGTCCCAGGACAGCATGGCCAGCCACACGCCGAGCGGCACCACCAGCAGCAGCGCCACGGCCAGGTCGAACCAGCGCTGCACGGCCTCGCCGTAGCGCTGGTAGAAGATGTCCACGCGCACGTGCTCACCCTGCTGCAGGGTGTAGACCGAACCGAGCATGGCGATCACGGCCAGCAGGTGCCATTCCAGTTCCTGGGTGGCGATGGAACTCATGTGCAGGAAGTAGCGGGCCAGGACATTGGTGGCCACCAGCAACACCAGGATCAGGGTGAGCCAGGCGCTCACCCGACCGATCCGCATGACGAGGGCGTCCATGCCCCGGGCAATCGTTGCGATCGTCATGGCTGCGCGCCTCAGGCCAGATCCGTCTGCAGGATCGTCTCGGAGATGCGCTGCCAGCCGTCGTGCCTGCCCTTGAAGGCCATGTAGCTCTCGTGCACCTTCTTCACCATGGGGTCGGCCTCCGCCGCCGCGGCCAGCGTCTCGGCGGTAACCTCACGCAGGCGCGCGACGATCTCCGGAGACAGGGCGCGCAGCTCCGTCCCGTGGTTCTTCACCAGGTCATCCAGGGCCTCGGCGTTGACCGCCTCCGACCAGGTGTGGCTGAGCGCATTGCAGGTGGCCGCCGCCGAGCGGACGATCTCCTGCAGGTCCTCGGGCAGCGACTCCCAGGCCGCTTTGTTGATGAGCAGTTCGGAGGTGGTGGCGGGCTCGTGCCAGCCGGTGGTGTAGTAGTACCTAGCCGCCCGGTGCAGGCCCATGCGGCGATCCTGGTAGGGGCCCACGAACTCCGCGGCGTCGATGTTGCCACGCTCCAGCGCCGGGAAGATCTCCCCGCCAGGCAGCAGGCGGGTGGCCACCCCCAGCTGTTCGTACACGCGCCCGGCGAGCCCGGGGATGCGCATGCGCAGGCCGTCGAAGTCCTCGAGCTTGTCCACCGGCCGCTTGAACCAGCCGGTCATCTGCACGCCGGTGTTGCCGCAGGGCAGCGCCTTGAGGTTGAACGGTGCGTATACCTCGTCCCACAGCTCCTGGCCGCCGCCGAAGTAGAGCCAGGCGCTGTGCCCCTGGAAGTTCATGCCGAAAGGCACGGTGGTGAAGTACTGGGCGGCGAAGGACTTGCCGGCCCAGAAATAGGAGTTGGCCCAGTTCATCTCCACGGTGCCCTGGGACACCGCCTCGAAGCCTTCCAGAGCGGGGATCAGTTCACCCGCCGCATAGTGCCGGATGCGCAGTCGCCCGCCGGACATGGCCTCCACCATCCTGCAGAAGTCCGTGGCGCTGCCCGGGCCGGTGCTGTAGAACGGCGCGCCGGCCGGGTAGGCGTTGGTCATGCGCCAGCGGAAACTGCGCTTGTCGTCGGCGCGGATGATGGCCGGCGCCGCCAGGGCGCCCGCTGCCGCCCCGGCCTTGAGGAAACTGCGTCGAGTAATGGACATGGATTGGCTCCCGTTGCTCTGTTGTGAGGGTTGCATCGCCCGCGCTTTACATTCGCGGCCACGTCCACCCACTGAGCAACAGCCGTGCCAGACCCCGCGAACCCGCGCTGTGCTGCTGATTCCGCAGGGGTTTTTCGCCACCCGGTCCGCCGGGGGCGACGCGACCCGCTGCACACAAACGAGGCACGCCCGTCGCGCGGGACCGACGTTTGTGGGCGATGGCCTGTTTCTTGAATCGATTGTCAGCTGTCGCCCGGGGTACGGCGTACAAGCGACGGGCATGCGGGTGTTCCGCACCTCACATGTTCAGGTCGCCCCCCTGCGGTGCCGGAGCGCCCCGAATCGGTGCATGTACTGGACGAGGAGATCATGCCTGCATGAACAAGCTGGATACCGACATCGTGAGTCTGCTGATCCGCGACGGGCGCATGTCATTCGCCGAGATCGCCCGCCGGCTGGGCGTGACACGCGCCCACGTGAGGGACCGGGTGCAGGTGCTTCAGGAGACGGGCGTCATCGAGCAGTTCACCGCCGTCATCAACCCGGAGAAACTCGGCAAGAGCGTCTCGGCCTACCTGGACATCAAGGTCGCCCCGCAGGGCGTCGAGGAGGTCGCCGGCTACCTTGGGGAGCTGCCCGAGGTGGCCAGCCTCTACGTGATGAGCGACATGAGAAGCCTGCACGTGCACACGCTCACCGACTCCCACGAGCGCCTGCACGAGTTCGTACGCCGGCACGTCTACTCACAGGCGCAGGTGACAAGCGTGGAAAGTCAGACCCTGCTCAGCCGGGTCAAGAACCGGCGCGGCGGGCCCCGGCTGTGATCACAGCCGGCGTTCCGGGTGCAGCTCCACGCGGGTCCGGGAGCAGCCGGCGGACCACCCTGGGCCGGCGTTTCAGAACAAGGCCATCTCCAGACCCACCAGCAGGATGAAGACCGCGAAGGCCTGACGCAGGCGGGCCACGGCCAGGCGATGGCACAGGCGGGCTCCCAAGGGCACGAACAGCAGGGACGTCGGAACCAACAGCGCAAGGGTGAACCAGTTCAGGTAACCGGAAGAATAGCTCGGCAGCCCGTCAACCCCCCAGCCGGCGATGACATAGCCGACCGCGGCCGGCGCGCTGATGAACAACCCGAACGCGGCCGAGGTGCCCACGGCGCGGTGGATGGGATAGGAGAACAGATTGAGAATGGGCACGGACAGGGTGCCGCCGCCGATACCCAGCATGGAGGCGAGACCGCCGACACCGAATGACAGTCCCTGCTGGGAGCGCTGACCCGGCAGCCCGTCACTCACCACGGGCTTGCTGCGGGCCGTCACGAGCATGTGCAGTGCCACCACGATCAGCACGGCACCAAACAGGATCTTGAGCAGCATGCCCGACATCACCGCTCCGCCCAGCCAGGTCCCGATGAGCACACCGACGAGACCGGCCGGGGTCCAGAGCCTCAACACATCACCGTCCACGCTGCCGCGCAGGTAATGGGCCCTGGCAGATATCGTCGATATCAGGACAATGGCCGCGAGGGAGGTCCCCACGGCCAGAGGCATGGTCATATCCAGGGGCAGGCCGCTCAGGCTGTACAGATGGTAAAGCACGGGTACGATGACGATGCCGCCGCCCACACCGAGCAGCCCCGCCAGAAATCCCGCCAGTGAACCGCAGGCCAGCAACGCCGGCACCCAGATGAGCCAGTTCCCGTCCACGGTCTATCCCTGACCCGGTCCGGGGAGAACCTGTGCCTTCACCCGCATGTCATCGTCTCCGGACCCCGGTGCATGGCACCCAAAATCATCACCCCCGCCTTGCATCATGTCTCTCCCGAAATACCCTGGTTGATCCCTTCGCCCGGTCTCAGGACCGGGTCGACAACACCGTCTCCGTGGAACGCACCCCGGCGGCACGCCGCTCCAGCCAGCGCAATGCGGCCTGCCAGTTCACGGGCTCGACCGACAGCGCCCGAAGGGGCAGCCGGAGATAATCGCCCCGCTCATTCACGATCACACGCTGCATACCGTCGCCCGGTTCATCCTCCACACGCAACATCCGCCACTCGATGCGTCCGCCTTCGCGCACCACCTGTGCAAGCACGGCCGACAGGGTCTCGAGGTCCGCAGCCAGCGCACGGCAGCGCTCCTCCCGGGACGCGCGATCGCGCAGGTCCGCGAAGGCGCAACGCACGCCGCCTTCGGACTCCCAGCCCGGCCCGTGCATCTGCGACATGCTCCACGCGCCACCCACGTCCGCGGCCCGCGGCATTGCTCGGGCCGCGCCCGCTTCGCCCAACGCGGGGCAGGCATGCAGGGTGCAGTAGCGTTGCACCAGATCCATCTCCCGGGCAGCCTGCCCGGCCACCCGAGGCCAGCTCACCAGCAGCGGGGAGCCCTCCACCATGAAAAGCACCTGACCCTGGCGATCCACTTCCACCAGGACGTCTTCAGTCATCACCAGCGCCCGGCGAAAGCGGTGCAGGCGCGCAAGCTCCATCTCCATGGCCTGCCGCCAGCGCACCAGCCTGCGTTCGCGGCCCGCACCACGCGCGCGCTCCAGCCCCGAATGTTCCAGCTCTTGCGTATAAACCTCGATCAGTTCTTCCACGACCAGGGCCGCGAAATCCGCGCGGGCCGATGACGAAGCCTCCGTGAGCCCTTCCGCCACCTGCACCATGACCGGGGGCTGCACATAGAGCTCACGGGGTTCCATCGCCGGGGATGCGGCGACCCACACCATCAATACCGCGAGCAGGACAGCGGAAACCCGGGTTCGCATGGCTCAGGGCGACGATTGCCCGGCGCCCTGCCGGCCGGCCCTGTGCGCCGTCACACGCACGGCCCTCACCCCGGCCAGTGTAAACACACCGAGCAGGGTAAAGGCGGCGATGGCCCAGAACACCAGCGCCGGATGCCCCCGGTCGACCACCCAGCCCAGCAGCACCGGGGCAATGGCGAAACCCACGCTGAAGCCGGTGGTGACGATACCGAACGCCGTACCGACACTGCCCTTGGGCGCGGCCTGACGCACCATCACATCCCGGAGCGGCGCCGCCACCGCGATGAAGAAACCGGCCATCACCATCAGCAGGAACACGCCCGACAGGGGCAACCCGCTGAAGCCGAGCGGAACGACAAAGGCGGCGGAAAGCAGGAAGGCGGCCGCGGTCGCCAGTTCATGGCGCACCACCCGGTCCGCTACCCAGCCACCGAGCAACGTACCCGTGGCGGCCGCCACGAAGTAGGCGGTCAGCGCCATGTTGGCACTCGTGAGACTCAGCGCATGGAGATCCACAAGGGCCACCACGGAGAAACTCTTGATGCCGTTTCCCGCCAGGGCGATGATCACGTAGAAGAGAAACAGGGCGGCGATCACCGGCGTCATGAGCAAGGCAATGCCCGTCCTGTCTCCGTTGGCCCTGCGCCGCGCTGCGTCCACCCGGGCCTCGCGCCGTTCGTCCGCGTCGCAGAGGCTGTCCCGCTGCGTGACCAGCAGACCCGCGTACGCGATGCCGAGGCCCCCGAGCACCATCAGTGCCACCCGCCATCCCGCGAGCATGGTCAGCACCAGCACCGCGGGCGGCGCCAGCATCCAGCCGATGTATCCGGCGAACAGGTGCATGCTGAATGCCCGGCCGACCCGTCCATCGCCCACCCGGGCGGACAGGATGGCATAGTCGGCCGGATGGAACACCGCGTTCCCTGCACCTGCCATGACCATGAAACCGACCATGGCCCAGTAGCTGGGCACCAGTCCCACCAGCAGGATCGCCGCCCCGTTCAGCGCCAGCCCCAGCGCCAGGATGGCACGCCCGCCGACACGGTCCACCAGCATGCCCATGGGCACCTGCATCAGGCCGGTGACGGCGGCATAGACCGACAGCAGCAGCCCGAGCGCGGCATAGCTCAGGCCCAGTTCGCCGTGCAGCAGAGGAAATACCGGCGGCAGCACCAGCATGTAGAAGTGGCTGAAGGCATGTGCCGTCGACACCAGGCCAACGGTCTTTCGCTCCCCGACGGGGAACGGCGCGATCAGCGCCGATGTGGCGAATGCCATGGAACGCTCCAAACGGGTAAACGGGCCCGGCAGGTCCCAGGAACGGCCGGGCGATGAACCTGTCATGTTAAGGGATTGGTGAAGGATCGTCACAATCCCGCACGGGAAGCCGGGCGGGAGGGCCCGGGCCGGGGCGGGCATTCTCCGGGCACTCAGGGACTTTGCGGGACCCGGCGCCAACGCCCTGAACAGTAGAGGTCACGCAGCCGTTCCCTGATCGACCTGTGATCCGCCAGCCGGCAGCGTGATCCGGAGGCGGGGCCATCAATGTGCGAGAACGCATCCACCAGGGCGGACATGGCCGCCTCGGAGGCCCTGAGCCGCACCGGAAACGGGTGGGTCTTCAGGTTGCGAATCATCGGGTTGGTGTTGATCTCGTAGACCTGGGGCCGCCCCTGGAACAGTCCGAAATCCGCACGCCCGTACTCGATGGCGCCTAGGTCAAACGCGGGGCGTATCACCTCGCCAAAGGCGTTCTCCGAGACCAGCCGGTACTCGTCGTCATAGAGCTGGCCGCCGGCAATCCCCGACTCCCCGAACTTGGCCTTCCAGTGACCCTGATGAGCGCACAGGGCGGGCACCATCCGCCCGCCCACCCGGTATACGGCCAATTTGCGATAGAGATCCTCGCGCACCGGTTCGGCCGCGTACTGGACGATCATCAGTTCCCGTACGGGTACGGCCCGGGCGATCTGCGCATCGATTGCGACCCGAAGTTCCTCCGGACTCGTAAGCAGGTCCGTCAACGGCCCGCGGTGGGCGGAGTCCGTGCGCAGAAACACCGGATAGGCCGAGGGCGGGGGTGTTTCATCCACGGGCCAGACGTTGAAATCGTTGAAGCCCCGGGCGTGCAACCGCCGCAACAACTGAAAGCGGGAACGAAAGCGGCCCGGATCGTTCAGCACACGGGCGCCGAGTTCACCGAGCTGGCGGTAGATCCGCCCCGCGCATTCCAGATCCCAGAAATGCAGCCGGTCGAGATCGGAGAAGATGAACGTCGCCCGGGGCAGGCTGCGCGCGCGGAACAGTCGTTCATAGGACATGACCCGAAAATCGAAGGCGCCGGACCGTTCCAGCGGCCGATGGGTCCGGCAGTGTATTCGGGTCGTGAAGAGAATGATCATCGGGTTGCGGCCCGGCTCCATGCAGGCACCCCGATCCGGCACATGCCGGGTCGGGGTGCATCACCAGCCGGAGGCCCGGAAGCCGTACCCGGCAACGCCCCTTATTACTTCCGGGTGGCTGGTGTCCGGACAGTGGGCGGCGGCTTGGGTGCGCCGATCTTCGAGCCGATGGGGGCAGACCGCTCGAGACGGAATCCGAGCAGTCTGGCGGTGTCGAGTCTGATCACTTGACGGCGCATGACGTTCTCCCTTGGGGTATGCAGCACGCTGCTGACCGGTTGTTCATATCAAACGGCCCGGAACAATGCAACATGGCACCCCCGGCGCGCAGTCAGGAACCTTGACCTTCCAAACGGCAGATGCATGACTGGGGCACGTGGACACACAGCACAATCAGGCGCGCACGGCATCCATGTACTCCCGTGCGCCCTGCATCAGCAGGTGACCGTGACGTGTAAGCCGGCCGTGTTCGGCCACGACCCGGTACCCTGCCTCGAAGTTCGCCCTGTCGGCTGCTGCCGCCTCCTTCGCCTCCCCGATCTCGTCCCCGGTCAGTACGCCGGACGCGATCAACTGCTGCATGGCCCAGTGCATCCGGGCAGATACGAACGTGGCGTGATAGATTCCGTCCATGGGGCGGAGATCGGCGCGCAGCGGCGAGGGATAGATCTCCGCGTCGTCATTCAGCACCAGCGCCTCCTCGGTACAGAAGGAGAAGAGCAGACTGTGGGCGCTCTCGTGCGCGATCACCTCCGCCATGGCGATCCGGGTTTCATGCAGGACGGCATTCAGGAACAGCGCGCCCCAGAGCTGAAAATGCGACCCGCCGTGGAACTCCCCGACGTCATCCGGCCCGCCTGCCACGCCCACCACCTCGTGCACGATGGCCTCCACCTCCGCGGCCAGCGACGGCGCGCCCTGGCGCAGGAGCGCCATGCCCTCTCCGAATCGTTTCGTGAAAGCCGCCCCGATGCCGGCCGCCGGGACATTGACGGTCAGGTCCGGCCCCATGTCGGCACTCATGCGCAGCCGGTAGCATTCACTGCGTTCCGAATCATCCAGCGGCCCCGCATGCTGGCCTTCCCGTAGCGGCCGTTCTCCGGCAAGCTGCGCGTGATGATCGGCCGCCGCCGCGAGGTCATCGCCCAACAGTGCGACCACCAGGTCGTAATAGCGGGCAAAGGTGGTGGCGGGATACCGCGTGCCCGATTCCAGCGCCGCACAAAGCGCGTCCATCGCCGGGGCGTCGAACGGGTAGCGGCCCCGGCATTGATCCGAGACATGACGCAGACTGCGCCCGAGTTCCGCATACATGCGGCGATCCAGCGCGCGGGCGCGCGCCGGATCAGGCTGGAAATCGAAATGGATCGACAACGGCCGGTTCCAATGGGATCAGCAAAAGCTCAGGGGCGCCCGGAGGGGCGCTCCTGAGTTGAGACACTCAGGCCCTCTGCCGCCCGGGCTTGACACCGACCTTCCCATTCCCGATCTTGCTGCCCAGCTTCACGGTGATGTCGCCCGCCCTGGAGCCGCTCTTCACGCCGTTGTCACGCACGGTAAACGCCCCCTGGAGGCGGAAGCCGAGCAATCTGGTGGTATCGAGCTTGACTGCGGGATGATTCATGGGTTTCTCCTCACGCGTTCACACAGGTCTGCCCTGCCGGTCGTTCTTATCAAACCGGTCCGGGCAATGCAAGGCGGCAGACAATGAACTGCGCCACCACGCCCCGTGCGGCCGATCCGAATGCATCCGAGAGGCGGCCCCATCGTAATCCGGAAAGACCACGGGGCACCAGGGCGGGCGCCCTGCATGGCCGTAACACTGTTCGATCAGCACACCGGTCTAGCAGGAAACCCCCGGGCGGCGCCATGCTGCGTTGGAAAGCGGCTCAAAATGCTCATGTACGCGTGTGTACACTGCGGCGAGAAGGCGGGATGAGAGATGGTGTGATCAGAATGTATGGGGGTATTGCCCTGGAGACAATGGGCAGGGTACGCAACCCGGGCCTTCAAGACCGGGCGCGTTGAACTGCCGACCCGACCGGATATTGATCACACCAGGACGAGCGCTCTTCACGACGATTCCCGCACGGGAATACCCCAAGAGGTCATCGGACGGAATACCAACCCGACCCTGATTGCCGAACGCCGTTTATAATACGCCCGGACCCTCCAACCCGATCACCGGATCCTCATGAAATCCACACCCACCCGACTGCCCGAAGTCCTGCTCATCGAACCCCGCGTTTTCGGCGATGAGCGGGGCTTCTTCATGGAGACCTGGCACTCGGAACGCTATGCCGGGGCCGGTATTCCCGGGCCGTTCGTGCAGGACAACCTGTCCTTCTCGCAGAGAGGGGTGCTGCGCGGCCTTCATTTCCAGAACCCCAATGCCCAGGGCAAGCTCGTGTACGTACTGCAGGGGGAGGTATTCGACGTGGCGGTGGACATCCGCGTCGGCTCGCCGACCTTCGGGCAGTGGGTCGGCTACACGCTGTCGGCCGACAACAAACGCCAGTTGTGGGTTCCGGAAGGGTTCGCGCACGGTTTCTGCGTCACCAGCGAAACGGCACTTTTCGCCTACAAGTGCACCGCACTTTACGCGTCGGACTGCGAACACGTCCTGAGATGGGATGATCCCGGAATCGGCATCCGGTGGCCCGTCGAGTCCCCGTCGCTCTCCGGCAAGGACCGCGATGCCCCGACGCTCGACACCATTGCGCGCGATGACCTGCCGGTATATCCGGGGGTGCAGGCGTGACGGCCATGGAGGCCACCGGCCCGCTTGACGGGCGCCGCATCCTGGTCGCCGGCGCCGGGGGACAGCTGGGCATCGCCCTCCGGCAGCAGATGCCCCGAAATGTGGAACTGCTGGCCCCGGACCGGGGTCGGCTGGACATCACGGACGCCGGGGCCGTCACCGAGGCCGTCAGGGATTTCCGGCCCGACTGGATCATCAACGCCGCCGCCTACACCGCCGTGGACAAGGCGGAATCCGAGCCCGAGGCCGCCTTCGCGATCAACCGGGACGGGGCTGCCAACCTCGCGCGGGCTGCCGGGGAGGTCGGCGCCCGAATGGTCCAGATCTCCACCGACTATGTATTCGATGGCACCCTGGCGCGTCCCTGTCGGCCGGACGACCTCGTCAACCCCGTCAATGTCTACGGCGAAAGCAAGCTCGCCGGGGAGATTGCGACCCGGGAGGTTCTGGGGGATGACCTGCTGATCCTTCGCACTGCCTGGGTCTATGCGCCACATGGCAGGAACTTTCTTACCACCATGCTTCGCCTCATGCGCGAGCGCAGTGAACTGAAGGTTGTGGAAGACCAGGTCGGCACGCCGACCAGCGCGTTGACGCTTTCGTGCACGATCCTGTCCGCGCTGGAAAAGGAGATCACCGGAACGCACCACTGGACCGACGCGGGCGTCGCCAGCTGGTATGACTTTGCCTGCGCCATCCGCGACCTGGCCACGGAAGCCGGGTTGAAGCTTGGCGTACGCCGGGTATTGCCGATCACAACCGCCGACTACCCGACACCCGCCAGGCGACCGGCATGCTCCCTGCTGGACAAGCAGTCACTGCGCATGGCGATCGACGACGATGGCATGCACTGGCGTGAGGCACTCCAGAAGGCCGTGGCGCGGGCCGCGGGTTTGTAGACGGAAGGGCGCCCGGGTTGGCGCCGCATCGATCATTATTGCGATACCGCTTCGGAACCCGCTTGATCGGTGCTGCGGCCCGGCGGCATACTGCCTCTGAGGTCTTTGGATTTCCTGCGCTTTTTCGCGGAGGGCCCGCTTCCAGTGATCGCCCGCCTGTCAGTCCGGCAACAGGACGCCGCCAGCGCCGTCCGGCATGCACGGGCGCGTCCGGCCCTCGATCTCCACAGCGCCGGTCTCCGCACGACCCCCTCAACGAACTCACCCCGGAATCGAACGTGAAGCAGACCCGCGGCCGGGCCCTGGACCGGGTGCTGCAGCACGGGCGATGGGCCGTTTCCCTTCTGCGCAACCTGCACGCCTGCCGCGGGCTTCCGGCAATCGCGTCCACGGATTATCGCGGATACCGGATCGGCGGGCTGGAACGGGCCGATCTGCCGGCTATGCGCAGGCTGCACCGGAGCCTGCGCAATGGATCCGACCTGACGCCCTGGCGAAGGATCCTGTACCGCCTGCACGGAAGGTCCCTGGTGACGGTCGCCCGGGATAAATCGGGCAATGTGGTCGGTTTCGAGATGTTCTTCTTCGAGAAGGGGGGCGCACGGAAATCCGTGATACACGCCGCGTTCATCGGCGTGGCCCCGCATTGCCGCAACATGGGACTTGCCACGCACCTGCGGCACGTGGCTGCCCGCCATTTTGCCGGCGCGGGCCTGCGCGGCATCAGCTCCCGGGTTCGCGAGGACAACGTCGCCTCGCTTCGATCGGCGATTGCCTCCGGATTCGTGATTTCACGCCGGCGCATGGAAAGCGACGGCGTCACGACGCTGACCATGCTCCGACATCTGGAGGGCATCGGGGAGTGTGTATCGTGACGGCCACCGGACAGGCGCCACAACCCGCCAGGCGCCCGGCGTGACCCGTCTGATCCTGATCAACGGGCTGCGCCCCGAAATGTCGGCCGATCTCTACGCCGATGTGGCCGAACAACTCAGGGCACAGGGCATCGACACGGTCGTGGTGAACGCGGCGTGTGACCAGCTACCGGATATGCGCCCGCCGGACCTGGTGGTCAGCAACGGTGCACTGCCGACGGGATTCGTTCATCACGGGACGATCCATGCAGGAAGATCCGTCCCCCGGCCGGAGTCCATGCGATGGATCGCGTCCGCCGGTATCACGACCATGGACTGGACACTGGCCCGGACGCGCCGGGAGGTCCGCCGCCTGTTCGCAGAGTGGCAGGTTGACCGCCTGATTCTCAAGCCCTCGTTCACCGGCGGCGGCCGCGGTGTCCGGGCGTTCTCGCGGGGCGCGCTTTGGCGTATCCGGTGGCACGCGGAGCGGGACATCTTCTGCCGCGAAGTCAACCCGGAGGACGGCACCGTCTACAAGGCGGAACTCTTCAACGGCCGCCTGATGATCGCCTGGATGAGCCGTGCCCGGCCGCTACGCGACCATTTCACCCACGGCGTGTACAAGAGTTTGCGGGGTGCATACGGTGAACGCGAGCGCATCGATCTTCCCGCGCCCCTGTCCGACCGCTTATGCGCGCTGAGCCGCCGGCTGATGGCAGTTGGACTGGGCTACGTCAGCGTGGACCTGATGCGCCGACCCGATGGCGAGCTGGTCGCCATCGAGTTGAACACGCGGGACGTCGCCAAATGGTGGACGCGCCAGTTCCCTGAGTTCCGCGAGCGCTACGCGGGGGCGCTGGCGGAACTGGTTCGCGGTAGCCGGCACACCGGGGCCGGACACGCTCCGACGATCGGCATCTCCACGTCCGGCCTGCGCAACCCGCCGCCATGACCGGCCTGTTCAGGCTCCTCGATTTCATCCTGTATGCGATCCACCCGGTCATGGTGTTCCGCTTCGTCCGCGAACTGGGGCATCTGCCGCGCATCACGCTGCCACGTACATACAACGAAAAGATGCTCTGGCGCATGATCTTTGATCGCAATCCGCAGTTCGTCGCGTATTCAGACAAGCTGGCCACCAAGGCCAGCTTCGCGCGTGTCTGCCCGGCATTGCGAGTGCCGGCGGTCCTCTGGCAGGGAGACACACCCGAGGAGATGCCCGTTCGCTTCCTGTCGGCACCCGTCGTGATCAAGGCCAGCCACGGGTGCCGATTCAACTGGTTCCCCGCCCGTATGCCGCCGGATCAGGAGGCCTTTCAAAGCGAGGCACACCGGTGGCTTGCAACGGACTATTCCCGCCAGCTGGGGGAATGGGCCTACCGGGAGGTCCGGCCACGGCTGTTCGTCGAGGAGCGGGTCGAGGCGACCCCGCCCGGCGAAATCATCGAACTCAAGGTCCATGTGTTTCACGGCCAGGTGTTCTACGCGGTCGTCTATCTCCGCGAAAAGACGAGCCGATCCCTGTCCGCCATCTTCGACGCGGCGGGTTCGCGGCTGTCGGTAACGAACTCCGTGGTTGCGGGTGATCCCGGGCGGGCACTGCCGGAGAATTTCCAACTGCCCGCATGTTACCGGCAGGCCATGGACGCGGCGAGCAGCGTCGCGGACCGGACGGATTACCTGCGCGTGGATTTCATGGTCGCGGACGACATCCTGTTCGGCGGCGAGATCACCGTATACCCGACGGCCGGTCTCATGACGAACTCCAGTCCTGAATGCATGGCCGCCCTGGGACGCGCCTGGGACCTTCGTCGATCCTGGCTGCTTGCGGCGCCTCAGGAGGGGTGGCGCCGCCATTATGCCCGGTGGCTGCGCACGGCCCTCGACGACGGCGCAAGCCCCGGCAACGGACCGCAGGCAGACCCCTTGGAAGGTTGCCGATGAAGGCGTGAACAGCACCAGACGGCACAGCCCGGCCGCGAGCGCACAGCGCGTCTCCGCGCCAGCACTGAAACCGCGGGCATAAAAAAGCCAACCGTTCGCGGTTGGCCCTGGAGTGTTTGGTGGCCAGGGAC
>SKOF01000186.1 GCA_007120155.1 Thioalkalivibrio sp.
AGTTCGATGCCGGGGGAAAGCACGAGGCGGTCGTACTCGAAGGTCTGACCGGACCTGGCTGTCACCTTCCGGGCGACCGGGTCGATGCCCACGACCGTGTCGTGCACCACGTTGACGCCGTAGCGGCGCAGCCCGTCATAACCGTGTTTGATGCGATCGATCGGCAGCATCCCGCCGATGACCAGGTTGCTGAAATAGCACGTGTGGTAGGTCGGGTTCGCCTCGATCAGGGTCACGTCGATGGACGGATCCGCCTTCTTCAGGTACCGGGCGGCCGTCGCACCACCGGAACCGCCGCCAACGACGACCACGCGGGCCTTCGTGCCGCCGTGGGATCCGGCGTATGCGCCCGCAACCGGCAGGCTTGCTGCAACACCGGTGACGCCGAGCGCCTTGAGGAAATCTCTGCGATTGAACTGTGCCATCACTTCCCCCTTACCGCTGCACAAAGAGTTCTGGCTGCTGCTGGCTGGCGTAGAAATGCAGCAGCGCCTCCAGGTCGTCATCGGACAGATCGGCCGTATTGCGCTGCATGCGGCTGGGCTGAGCACGGTTGTGGTCCTTGAAATCCCGCATGCTGTTCCTCAGGTAGGGAAGCCATTGTCCGGCCAGCACCATCGAATCCTCTTCGGGGACCGTGGCGTTCTCGGAATGGCAGCGCTCGCAGTTGTTTGCATGGAGTTCGGCGCCGCGGCTTGCCAGCGTGGCGTCAAACGACTGGGGGGCCGGGCGATACTGCAGAGAGGCGAAATAGCCGGCCATGATCTCGATCTCCTTTTCGGTGTAGCCCGCCGCGATGCGGTCCATCACCGTGGCCGGGCGCCGGCCGTCCTGGTAATCCAGCATGCTCATGATGAAGTACTCCTCAGGCATGCCGGCAAGCGATGGCGTGGCCGGTCCGACACTGACGCCTTCGTATCCGTGACAGCTCGCACAATTGAAGCTGAGCATTTCGGCACTCGGCGGCGTGGCAAATACCGGCCCTGATGCAAGCAGACCGGCGGCAAGAACGGCGGCATGAATGATCCGACGTTTCATGACTCCTCCTACGGGTTTCAACGGTGGTTATGTCGATCCATCGCAATCCCGGCTGCCTGTCGCGCGGCTGAGTCTCTCGACAGAGACCAACGGCCACTCAGCTGCCCGGGGCGCGGATGAATCTGATCGGGCCAACCCGATTTGCCGCCTGCATGGTCGGTCTTGTTGGTGGCAGGCCCCTTAAAGAGAACCCTTCCATCTATGGTCGGTTGCTGAGCTTGTTGGCTGTACCTCCTTGAAATCGGCGCAAACTTTCTATCGGCCTATCAATTGGGCTTATGATCGTCATTAAAGATGGATCATATCTACATGTTTTCCCGCCCGTCTTGACCTGAATCAATCAGTCTGACCGGGAAATGTCGACCCAATCACGGGTGTCCTTATTCCGCAGATGGCGATGCGAATAAGAGGGACTGGGCCGCAAGGTGGGTTCCGGAGCCCCTTCAGGTGCTCCAGTCGGTGTATGCGATGGCTCCCGCACGTCGTGCGACGCGCACCCTTGGCGGGCGGATCAGGCGTCGCGCCTGAAACCGTGGACGTCACTCCCGCGGCTTACCCACGCCAGGCCGAGAAACAGCAGCAGCCAGACGACCGTTCGGAAGGTCATCGCGCCGAGACTCTCGACGGCGACGGCACTCCCCGCCGTGTACAGGTAAGCGATCGCGCCCAGCACGAGCAGGTTGAGCAGGAAGATCGTGCCCGCGGCACGCCTGCCTGACGCGGGATCGCGCCATGCGAGGATCCCCGCGGCCACGTACGCAACACCCATGCCGGTGTTGTAGATGAGCAGCGGACCGAACACGGTGTATCCCGGATCGGCGCCGCCGAGGATGCGCGCACCGGCAATGATGGTCACGACGCCGAACAGGATGGCCCCGAGCGCCAGCAGGCGCCGGATGATGGTCACGGATCGGTTCAACGTGCTCTCCAATCGTCGGCCTGCGGGGATTTCCGGCAGAGGACGAGCCCCTCCCGTGCCGCGGTGGTCAGGTTCCCGGCGTCATCTCGGCTTCACAGAACAGTCATCGGGGGCGCAGTCATTTCTGAAAAACGACCCGCAAGGGGTCCTCGGCGGATTCCCACACGCCCACCTCCACGCTGAGGCCATCGGCGTCCTGCACCAGGTAGCTCCGGTGCCCGTGATGGCGCAACGCGCCCACCAGGTTGCGCAGCCCCTCCATGTCGTCGGCGCTGAGCACCAGGAGGCGCGTGCCCGGCACGGTCCACGCGCGCGCGTGGCCTCGCCGTGCCAAGGCTTCGGGGGGCTCGGGCACCCCCTGTGCCACCAGCCAGTCGGCTACATCCCCCGTCTCGCCTACCAGCAGCAGGGGCGCATCCGGCGCGAAGGCCTCCGCGGGCTCCGGCCTGCGGCCCAGCACGGCCGGCCCGACGCCTTGCAGCCCGGATTGCGTGGTCGCGAGGCGGGTGTCGGGGTGCAGGGTCGCCGTGCGCACGATGGGCGGCGGATCCGCCAGTTGGCGCAACACGTCGTAGTCCGGATCCGCCGCGACCGCAACGGGCGGATCGGCGACACGCACGGCGAACGCGGCACGCCTGTCTCCCATGAACACCGTGTGGCGCACTAGGCCGTTGCCGGTCTCCACCACCACCGGCACGGCCAGCGGGAAGGGGTCGTCATCCTGCACCTGTTCGAGCGTGCCCCGGATCTCCCAGGCGTCGCCGTCACGGCGGCGCTCCACGCCGTGCAGGGCCAGTTCGGGCAATCCCGGGCGGTGCAGCCAGGCCTCGAAGAAACCGCTCAGGTCCTCATCGGATGCCTCGCTGAAGGCGGCCTGCAGGTCATCCCAGGTGGCCACCCGGAACATGTGGCGCTCACTGAACAGGCGCGTGCCCACATCGAAGGCCTGCGCGCCGATGCGCCGGTTCAGCATGTGAAACATCATGGCGCCCCGGTTGTAACCGACGATGCGGTCGGCCCCCCGGTTGCCGCCGCGGTAGGTCACCAGCGCCCGGTCCAGCTCGGGAGGCAGCGCCGCCAGATCCAGCAGCCAGCGATGGCGGGTCTCCCGGGGCTCGCCGCGCTGCTCGGCGAGAGCATAGTCCGCCATGTAGGTGGTAAGGGCCTCCGACCAGTTGCCCGAGGCGTAGTCCACGCGCACACCGGTGCCCCACCAACTGTGAAGCAGCTCGTGGGCCAGCGAGGTGCGGGGGATGAATGGCAGGGGAATGACGCGCTCGCCGAGGACGGTGAATCCGGGGAAGGCCACGCCCACCGGCGCCGGCGAGGCGGCGATGGTGAAGCTATCGTATGGATAGGCCCCGGCGCGCGCGGCGAACATGCCAAGGTATCCCGCCGTGTGTTCCAGGTAGTCTCGCGCGTACCCTGCATCCAGGGGCTCGGGGAACAGGGTGCGCACGTGCACACCGTCCACCTCCGTGGTCCGTTCGAGCCAGGGCCCCGTGACCAGCACCACGGCATCAATGCGGGGATGGTCATGACGGACGGTGTAGTGGGTGCCGTCATCCGCTGCCTCTCCCACCAGGGAACCGGTGGCGACAACGCGCTGACCGGAGGGCACCCGCGCGTGCAGCCTCAGGGCGAAGGGCCGCCCCGGCTCGAACACCGGATACCAGCCGCCTTCGGGCGACAGGAAACCGCCGTCTCGGTCCATGAACATCCCGGCCACACCGTCGTCCGGGGCCGGCAGGCTCCCGCTCCAGGTGATGACCACCGGGGGCGCCACCTCGGGCACCCGGATCCGGTAGCGACCGCCCGGCGTGCGCGCAACCTGCAGCGTCTCTTCGCCGACCCGAACCTCGTGCACGCGCAGACCGTTCCAGAGACGGAACTCCGACACGCCGGGCGGGCGATGCATACGCAACTCACCCCGGATGGATCGCTCCGCCGGATCGATGGTCACGTCCAGAAACTTTCCCGGGACGTCCCCCGTGGCCGGCCCGGGACCGGCGATGGCCGATAGGGCCATGAGCGCGGCAAGGAGCGTGACAGGCAGACGCACGAGCATCATGGACGGCTCAATCGGAATGCGCCGGGAAACGGGCAAGCATTTCCGTCTCGCTGCCGTCGCGCAGCACGCTCAACGGCAACACGGTGCCGGGCGTCTGACGGCGTAACACCGATATCAGGTCATCGGGGACGCGCAGCCGCTGGCCGGCGGCATGGGTGATCACGTCGCCGGCCTCAAGGCCCGTGTACTCCGCCACGGAGCCGGACGCGATGTCCACCACCAACACCCCGGCCTCGCCCGCCTCGATGAACACGCCGAGCCGCATGGGCCGCGGCGGTTCGTGGCGCTCTCCCGCGGCGATCCCGAACACCGCGTGGGCCACGCCCTTCTGCGGCGTCACGCAGTCCTCGCCCGAGTCCCAGGGCAGCAGCACGTGGCTGTCCCCGATGCCCAGATCCGCCAGTTGGTGCGGCACGCCGTAGCCGTATTCCAGATGCCCACGCCCCATGAGGCCCACCACCAGCGCGCCGTCGGAGGCGGCCTCTGCGAGGCCTGCGGCGAGGACGCGATCCCAGACGAGCTGCCCGGCGACAAAACGTTCCGCCTCATGGCCTTCGATCGATGCGCTGGGGTGTCCGGCATAGACCGCCTCCAACCGGGCACGGTAGGCCTCGGGAGGCGCCACAGGCGCGCTGATGCGATAGCGCTGCCCCTCGGACACGGCGTCCCAGCCCTCGACGGTCAGGCGGCCGTGCAGGGCACGGTCGATGTTGATGGCAAGCACCGGTACCCGGTGCATCCGCGCAAAGTGCAGGATGTGCATATAGGGTTCGTATTCATGACCCCAGGATTCCCGCCAGTCACTCTTCTCCAGGAAGGTCGCCTCGTCCAGCTCGCCGGCCACCCAGGAGTTCAGGGCCGGTTGCGCCTGCCGGGGCAGCATCTCCAGGGCGATCACCATGTCGGGACGCCGGGCGTGCAGCCCGGCCAGGGTGTGGAGCTGCCAGCGCTGGTGTTCCCAGCGCGCATGCTGCTCACCCAGCAGCACGACCCTGCCGCGGGCCAGTTCCGAGAACAGCACGTCCACGCCCGGTTCGGTATCCTCGGGCGTGAGCCACTGGCCGGGCGCGGGGCAGGACGCCGTGGCGGGCGAGGCCGCCACGGCAGCGGCCACGGCCATGAGGACAAACGTGCCAAGACCGACAAGGGACTGCGATGCTCGCATCTGGTACTCCGGACTGAAGGGGCGGGCGATATCTTTCCGAGTGTCACCCATCAAGGGAAGTTCCGGCAAAGGGTACGGCATATCCCTCAGACCTCCCGCACAGCATGGGTCCGCTTCGCTTGACCCATCCTACAGGCCCACGTCACCACCGCACCGTAGGATGGGCAAAGCGCAGCGTGCCCATGCGGTTCGGGCGTGACGGAAGCGCGTCCGCAGGCGTGGTGTTCGAACGCCGTGCCGGGACAGACGCGGCATGCCCCTCGGACTTTCCGCACAGCATGGGTCCGCTTCGCTTGACCCATCCTACAAGTCCACGTCACCACCGCACCCTAGGATGGGCAAAGCGCAGCGTGCCCATGCGGTTCGAGCGTGGCGGGTGGCAAGTGACGGCAGGGCCGGTACGTCACCCGTCACTCGCCCCACTCGCCCTCCGTCTCCGCCAGGGTGACGGGTGGCTCCTTACCCCAGTCCGACGAATAAAGCCCTCTCTCCACCGCCCGGGCGAACGAGCTGTGCGGCCAATCACCGGGGCTCGGCACATACCCGTGTTTGACCGGGTTGTAGTGAACGTAGTCCATGTGCCGACGCCAGTCCTCCTCGTTGCGGATGGCATGCTCCCAGAAGCGCCGTTGCCAGACGCCCTTCTCGCGTCGCCGTTCCAGCGAGGCACGTTCCGTCGCAGCGTCCTGACCGATGCTGAAGTAATGCTTGATCTTCCGCCAGCGCAGCGCGTAATCGTCATCACCGTCCGGCAACCTCCAGATGGCGTGCAGGTGGTCGGGCAGGATCACCAGCGCATCGATGTGGAACGGATGGGCCGCCCTGACGCGGCGAAACCCTTCGCGAAGGCGCGCCATGTTGCCGGGTTCGGTGAGCAGCGGCCGGCGCTCCTGGATCACCAGCGTGAAGAAATGGATTCCACCGGGGATGAATAGTCTGCGATAGCCAGTCATTCCAGACCTCCTTGTCCGGGATTGCAGGGGGTGCGCTACGGCGCGGCCTGGTGAGAGAGCTCCGCATGGGCGCGCTGCGCTACGCCCATCCTACCATTGGAGGTTCGAGGTGAGGAGTCAGGGGTGAAGGGGTTTGTAACCATTCCGCATGGGCACGCTGCGCTTTGCCCATCCTACATCTCACTCCTGACCGCCCCGGTAGGATGGGTCAAGCGAAGCGGACCCATGCGGATCGGCGTGACGAGTAACCGAAGGGCGTTACGCGTGACCCATCATCGGGAACCTTCGCCCTCCCCGTGCCCGCAATCCCGGCACCAGCCCGGGATACGAATGCAAGGGGCCCCGAAAAACCCGGGGCCCCTTGCATTTGAATATGGCGGAGAGGGAGGGATTATTCGGCGCTGCCGCGCCTCACCCTCCGGGCCGCCGCCGCTGCGCGGCAGCGTTCGGGCTACGCTTCGCTGCGCCCGTCGAACCCATCATCTCCATCCTCTCGGGTTCGAATCACGCCTTCATGCATATTCAAATGCAAGGGGCCCCGAAAAACCCGGGGCCCCTTGCATTTGAATATGGCGGAGAGGGAGGGATTCGAACCCTCGATACGGGGTTACCGTATACACACTTTCCAGGCGTGCGCCTTCGACCGCTCGGCCACCTCTCCGCTGGGTGTCCGCCCTGTCCGGGCGGCTGCCCGCAGCGCGCTCTGCGCGCGGGCAAGGGGCGGAAGGTTACCCCAGATGCGGGGCCACTGTAAATGCCGGCCGGACCGGGGCCTCAGCCGCCGGACGGGCCGCCCGCGGGAGGATAGACGGGGGGAAACGGTGTGACGTTCTCGCCCAGGTCGTGGATCTTGGCGATGCCCTCCTTTTCCACCTCATCGATGCGGATCACGGCATGCATGGGCACGAAACTGCGCCGGACGGACTGAAACTCGTCCTTCAGGCGCTCCTCGCCCGGATCCAC
This sequence comes from Thioalkalivibrio sp., assembly GCA_007120155.1. Classification (GTDB taxonomy): domain Bacteria; phylum Pseudomonadota; class Gammaproteobacteria; order Ectothiorhodospirales; family Ectothiorhodospiraceae; genus Thioalkalivibrio_A. Next base: position 7,110 of record SKOF01000186.1, read on the forward strand.
CACTACGGAACTGCGTTCACCGAAGATCAGCTGCTCGATGACCACGAAACCATAGAGTTCACCCTGGTAGACCTTCTGGGCAAAGACCTCGTAGACCTTGCCCTGGTTGATGAAGCTGACCCGGTAGATGTTCTTCTTGCGGCTCATACTCGCCTGATTTCCCCGAAAGTACGGACGGTGGAATAACTGTCATTGTACCCGTGCATGACAAGTCGCTATCATTCCGACCATATTTAAGAGAACGCTGAAGTTCTCCGCATTGTCCCCGAAACGTTGGGGCGGCGCGAGCGCCCTTCAAGGCCCGACGAGATCATGACCCAGTCATCCTCCGAGCTGTTGGCACAACTGAGACGCAACAGCATGCCGTACCGGGACCCCCTGGCCCGGGTCGACTGGGAGGCCCTGAACCTTGAGAGCTTCTGGCTGCCGGAGCAGGCCCTGTCCCTGTACGGGCTGGACGCGTATGAATCACTGCCTCTGGAGCGCCGTCAGGCCCTCTCCCGGTATGAGTTCCTCCACTTCATCGAGGGTGCCCTGTGGCTCGAGAGCCTCTTCATGGAGCGCATCAGCCGCGCCCTGGGAGACGACGCGGATCTCTCCCGGACCGCCTACCGGCTCCATGAACTGCGCGAGGAGGCCGGGCACAGTCTGATGTTCCTGGAACTGATGCGCCGCTCACGGCTGCCCATGCCCGGCACACGATTCCGGCGTTTCAACCTGGCCAATCTGCTGGGCCGCCACGCCCCCTACGAGTCGGCCGCATTCTGGATCGCGGTACTCATCGGCGAGGAGGTGCCGGACCGGATGAACCGCCTGATCCGCAAGCACCGGGATGACATCTGCCCGACCATCCACGACATGATCACCGTGCACGTGATCGACGAGGCGCGTCACATCGCCCATGCCCGGGAGACCCTGGGCAACACCATCGATCGACTGTCACCCCTGCAGCGGGCGTTGTTCCGGCCGCTCATGAATGCGGTGTTCCACCAGTTCGTCAGGGCCTTCTACTATCCGCCCCCCCGGGTCTACGAGCTTGCCGGGCTGCCCGACGGGCGCCACTGGGCGAGACTTGCCCGAACCAATGCACACCACACACGTTTCGTGGACCAGTGTCTGGCCTCGGTCCTGCACGTGCTGGAGGAACACGGCCTGAAGCTGCGCTGGAGGTCTCCATAGGCACCGGATCGTCTCGCGAAGCCGCTGGGCACGCAAAGAGGATAGAATGCGTCACCGGATGGATTCCGTGCGACCTTCACGGTCCGGCGGGAAGTCCCATGGTTCTCGATTCCGGACAGGGGGACACCCGGGGTTCATGCCGGTGATGGACATGCAAGCCTTTACACACACGCTGAATCCCATATCCAGGGTCACGCGTATCCCATGACATGAGTGACTCGAACAATAAAACGCGGGAACTGGTGATCATCGGCGGCGGGCCGGCCGGGCTCGTGGTGGCCAGTGTCGCCGGACAACTGGGCGTGCGCACCACGCTGATTGAACGCGGGCCGGCACTGGGCGGCGACTGCCTGCACACCGGCTGCGTGCCCAGCAAGACGCTGATCCACACCGCCCGGGTGGCGGCACTCATGCGCCGTGGCGCCGAATTCGGTCTGCCGGCCGCGGACCCCCGGGTCGATCTCGGCGCGGTGATGGACCGGGTGCGCTCGGTGGTCGACAGCATCCAGGCCCATGACGATCCGGAACGCTTTCGCGGCTACGGGGTGGACGTGGTCTTCGGTAAGGCGCGTTTCACCGGCCCCCGGGAGGTCCGCGCGGGCGACCGGCGCATCACCGGACGGCGCTTCGTCATCGCCACCGGCTCACGCCCGGCGGTGCCGCCCATCCCGGGGCTGGCGGAGGCCGGATACCTCACCAGCGACACGGTCTGGTCGCTTCGTGAACTGCCCCGCCGGCTTGCAGTCCTCGGCGCCGGCCCCATCGGCCTGGAGCTGGCACAGGCGTTCGCGCGGCTGGGCAGCCGGGTCACGCTGCTGGACATGGCGCCCCGGCTGCTCCCGGGGGAAGACCCGGAGACGGGTGAGGCACTATGCGCCATCCTGGAGGCGGAAGGCATCCGCGTTCTCACCGGGATCGGCGTGGAGCGCGTGGAGAGGAACGGGGCCGTCACGACCCTGCACGGCCGGGATTCCGAGAC
>SKOF01000375.1 GCA_007120155.1 Thioalkalivibrio sp.
CCGATCTCCTTCACGTCCGAGACCCTCCGGGGCCATTTGCCGGTAAACAGCGTGATGATGCATCGCGCTATCTCGGCGACTCCCTGGATGGCGAGAAAGACGCCGGCGAGCGGAATCAGTGACTTGAAATGGTAGAGCGGCGGCCCGGCCGGGCTGTACGGGCTGCGTTCGCCGATCTTCCAGGCGGCTTCGGCGAAGTAATAACCCGCATACACGAGCGCGAACACCGCCGGTATGAAGAACAACACATAAAGGGTCAGATCCAGACCCGCCTGCACGCGGATCGGAAACAGGCGATAGAGCACGTCCGCACGCACATGGGCCTGGGTGGACAGTGCGTAGGCACCCGCCATGATGAACATGGCACCATAGAGGATATAGCTCACGTCGTATGCCCAGCCCGTGGGGTTACGCATTACGTAGCGCATGAACACCTCGTAGGAAACCACCGCCGTGAGCAACACCACGGACCAGGCGAACAGCTTTCCCACGAAAATACTGATGTGGTCGATGAACAACAAGAACCGCTGCATCAAGCGTCTCCACGACAGGTGAGTGGCCGGGCGGTGCCGTGAACCCACGCCACCACCCGTACACCTGACGTCATTACGGGTTCAGGCGGTGCGCGGGGGAACCCGCGCACCGCACTTTGCGTTACAGGATAGTGGAATCCGCAGTGACCTTGCGCCCGAAGAAGTGCTCGTAGGCAGGTTCCTTCGGCGTATTGCCTTCCAGGTGGAAGGCCACCGTCTTCTCGCAGAAGGCGCGTTGCGACTCGATCACCTTCTTGAAGAACGGGTTGGCTCCGGATTCACGCTCGATCACCACGTCCCAGGCCTGCAGCTGTGCCTCGAGGATGGAATCCGGCGTGATGTAGGTCTGCACGCCCTGCTCCTTGCGCATCTTCTCCAGATCCGCCGGATAACGCTGCATGGCCTTCCAGTACATATCCGACGACGCGGCCTCGGACGCGTATTTAAGAATCGCCTGAAGTTCTTCCGGCAAGTCATTGAACTTGCGACGGTTGAAGATGATCTCGAACGATTCGCAGTCCTGGTGATAGCTGCGCAGCATCCAGGTCTTGCTGACGTCGGGGAAGCCCAGCAGGCGGTCCGAGGACGGGTTGTTGAACTCGGCACCATCCAGCAGGCCCCGGTCCATGGCCGGCACGATGTCGCCGCCGCCCATGATGGTGACCGACGCCCCGAACTCGCGCATCAGATCCGCGGCCAGGCCCACCGTGCGGTAGTTCATGCCGCGCAACTGGTCCGGCGAACGCATCGGTTCCTTGAACCAACCCAGCGCCTGGGTGGGCATCGGGCCGGTGAGGAAACCCACCAACTGCAGATCCAGGATGTCGTGCAGAAGCTCATTGTAGAGCTCCTGGCCGCCGCCATACTTCTGCCAGGCCAGGAACTGATGGGCGTCCCAACCGAACGGCGGGGGCGTCCCGAACAGGGAAAAGGCCTTGTGCTTGCCGTACCAGTAAGCACTCACACCGTGGCCACCGTCCAGCGCCCCCGCAATCACCGCATCCTGCATCTGCAGGGCACCGACCACGGCACCCGCCGGCAGCAGGTTCAGACGGAGGCGACCGCCGGACATCTCGTTGACCATGCGCACATAATCCGAGGCGAACTCGTGAAAGATGTCCCGGGAGGGCCAGGTGCTCTGGAAGTTGAGCGTTGTGGTCTGGGCCCGTGAGATGGAGGGGAATCCTACCGTGGCGGCACCACCAACGGCCGCCGCCGAAGCGGCGAGGAACTTGCGCCGGCTCAGGCCGCCGCTCTTGCCGCTGCCGGTTTCCTTGCCGACAGTCTTGTCACTCCCAACTGTGTCATCACTCATTGTCTACACCCTCCTGGGTTTGCTTTGGGGTCAAATATCCCGGGCATTCTTGTAAGCCGGCCGCGCCGCCAGCGGCGACGGTCGGCATGCTTCCGGCCAGGCCCGGAAATCGGTCGGAAGCGAATAAGGAATTCTTGGGGAAATCCGAGGCGCACAGGGCAATGACGCGTGGATCGGGGAGGCCGGGTTCCGGGCGCGCAGTACGGGGCAGGAAGCTGGAACCAGCGAGTTTGGTGTCGGAACGAACAAGCTGTGAACCACCGGTGCCATTCCCCACGAGTTCTGTTTTCGAGTCTCGTTGTTATACGTGCGGTTCGAGTCGTGCCCGGCGGCGGCCCGTGCGATGTGGGACACGGGGCCGATCCACCGAAACCGGCCGACGTAGTGATGCTAGCCCATGGGGAACAAAAGTGAAAGTCATCGGGGCCAAATTTCGTCTTATCCGCGTATCGGGACCGTGAGCGCGGGACTCACGACCCACTGGTGGTCGGTCCCCCTCACCATTACTATCTGCTCCAGGAAGCATCCGACCTCATAGCTATCGGGGAGCACACACCATGACCATCAAAGTTGGGGAACACCTGCCGGACGGCCGGCTGAGCGAGTACGTGGAGACCGAAACGGGGAGCTGCAGCATCGGCCCCAACCACTTCCAGGTGGCGGACCTGGTCAAGGGCAAGCGCATCGTCATCTTCGGCCTGCCCGGCGCGTACACGCCCACGTGCTCCGCCCAGCATGTGCCGGGTTTCGTGGCCAATTATGACCGGCTCAAGGCCGCCGGCGTCGACGAGATCTGGTGCATCTCCGTCAATGATCCGCATGTCCTCCATGCCTGGGAACAGTCGCTGAACTCGGCGGGCAAGGTGCGCATGATGGGCGACGGCAACTGCGACTACACCCGCAAGCTCGGCCTCGAGATCGACTTTACCGAACGCAACTGGGGCTTCCGCTCGCGGCGCTACTCCATGCTGGTGGAGGATGGCGTCGTCAAGGCGCTCAACGTGGAGGAACCGGGCCAGTTCGAGGTCAGCAGCGCCGAGGCCATGCTCGAGATCCTAGGCAACCGATAGGATTCCGCCTGGGCGCTCCGTCCGCTACCCGGTTGCCTGGCCCTTCGGGGCCAGAAGGCGCTGCACCTCGGCCACGACCGCCGAATCCTCCTCTCCACGACCCTGCCCCACGGCGGCGTTGATCAGCTGGGTGGCCAGCGCCGTGCCCGGCACCGGGAGGCCCAGATCGGCGGCCGTCTGCAGTGCGATGGCCATGTCCTTGCGGTGCAGCCGGGCCTTGAAGCCGGGCTTGTACACCCGGTTGAGCATGCGCTCGGCATGCACCTCCAGCACCTTGGAATAGGCAAACCCGCCCAACAGCGCCTCGCGCACGCGGGCGGGGTCGACGCCCGCCGCCTCGGCCATGGTGAAGGCTTCGGCGATGCCCATCATGGTCTGGGCGATGATCAGCTGGTTGCATGCCTTGGCCATCTGCCCGGCACCGTGATCGCCCACGTGGGTGATGGTCTTGCCTTCCGCCTCCAACAGCGGACGGACCTTTTCGAGCACCTCCGCCTTGCCGCCCACCATGATGGTCAGCGTACCGCTGATGGCCCCCTGCTCACCCCCGGAGACCGGGGCGTCCAGCATCTCCATCCCCTTCTCCGCCAGTGCCGCGGCCATGCGCATGGTGGCCGTCGGCGAGATGGTGCTGTGATCCACCACCACCAGACCGGGCCGGGCGCCCTGGGCCACGCCGTCCGGGCCGAACAGCACCTGCTCCACGTCCGGGGTATCGGAGACATTGATAAAGACCACGTCCACGGCGGCCGCCAGTTCCGCCGGGGTCGCCGCCGTAGCCGCACCCTCGGCGGTCAGCGGCGCCATGCTCTCGGCACGGCGGCCCCAGACGGTCCCGGCAAAGCCGGCCCGCAGCAGATTGAGTGTCATGGGCTTGCCCATGATCCCGAGACCGATGTAGCCGAAACGCAATGCCATACCCGACTCCTTTGTTCGTATGAAATGTGTCTGTGCGCTTCCTAGACCCCTCTGATCCGCCGCCCGGTCACGGGGGCCGGGGGACCATGGGACAGTGGCGCTGTTCGGACTGTTAACAATAGCCGAAAACACGGTCCGTGACCCGGCTACGCACTGCATCACCACACCGCTGACCGGCGGAGGCACGGATGCCGCGTGTCACTGCACGCTGTGCACCACCCGGATCCTGTCGGGCGCGTCCACGCGCAGCACCACCCCCCTGCCCGACGCCGTCGGCCGATCCACGAGACCCCGGATGTTGGCCTGGTGGGTCACCAGGATGACGGGGTCACCCGGCGCCAGTCCGCTCAGGAAACGGCGCAACTCTCGGGTACGCGCCGTGACTTCCTCCCCGCCCTTGCCGAACAGGGAGTCCAGCACAGGCAGGGGCATGACCGGCCCGAGGTCCAGTTCTCTGGCGGTATCCAGGCAGCGGCACCAGTGGCTGGAATAGACGCGCGCCGGCCCGATGCCCGCATCGCGCAGCCGTTCCCCGAGCTGCCGGGCCTGTGCGCGCCCCTCGTCGGAGAGGTTGCGCTGCGTAGTGCAGTCATCCAGCACAAAATGATCCGGATCGCCCGTGCCCGGCGCGAGGGCATGCCGGATGATGAGTACGTGGCCGGGCGTGTCCAGAAGGGCCAGGGAATTCTCATCCGCGGACAGGCTCCTGGCGTGCAAGGCCGACAGCCCCGCGCACAACAAAATCACCAGCCCGGTCCGGCGTACGCGCGTCATGGGCGGACGCTACGCACGGCCCGACAAACGGTGGCCGCGCCGGGCCTCGCCCATGCCGGCCAGGGCCTGCCGAACCAGTTCATCGCACAGCCTGTCCGTGACCGTCCGGTCGGCGTGGATCATCCCCGCCCGCACCGCCAGCGCCATGGCCAGGGCCTGCAGGACATCCCCGTTGGCGGTATCGCCCAGCACGCCGATCTCCTGATCCAGTGTCTCCAGCAGCCGGTACAGCAACTGGCTGACCCGCATGGCGGACACCGTTTCGGGATGCAGGCTGAAGTTCAGGTCGAAATGCTCCCCTGTCGGGCTGGTGTATTCGAATGGCAACTTCGATGGCATGGATCCACCTCCTGACGGGGATGCGCGGTTCACGCTTCTTCCGGGTACCGGGATTCTCTCCCAAAGGTAGACGAAACGGGCGCCGTTGAATGTCCGGCAAGGCCCCGTGGTTCAGGCCTGCCGGGTCTCGGCCGCCTGCACGCAGCGCAGCAGCCCGTAGGGATAGGCCCCGTCCAGGGCGTCGAACACCGGCCGAAGGGCCGGCACCTGGCGATCAAAATAGGCCTCAAAGGCAGTGCGCACCCGGGCCAGTTCATCGTCCGGAAGGTCGACCGCCTCCCGCAGTGAGAGCTCTCCCGCCTCCACGGCCCGGGCCAGGTGGTTATAGACGGTCTCCACCGTCAGGCCACGCCTCGCGGCAATGGCCGGGGCGTCGAAACCGAGCCTGCGCAGACCCAGGGTTTCCGCCACGGTGTCGGACACGGTGCCGGGCTCTTCCTGCGTGGCGTGGGCCATGATCACCGACAGGAAGTCCTCTCCGTACTGCGCCAGCTTGCGCTGACCCACGCCGGAGACCTCCCCCAGTTCCTCCAGGGTGCGGGGCTGCTCCGCCACCATCTCGTGCAGCGTGGCGTCGTTGACGATCCCGTAGGCCGGCACGTTCTGGGCATCGGCGAGACCGCGGCGCAGCGTTCGCAACGCCTCGAACAGGATCTCCCCCGGTCCGTCCGCGGGCCGGGGCACGTCGCGCCGGCCGCGTTCCCGGCGGCGCCCGCCCCGGGGCGGGCGCGCATCCTTGCGCAGCCAGACCGGCTGCTCGCCGCGCAGCACGGGGCGGCAGGCGTCGGTGAGTTTCAGGGCGCCGAAACCCTGCGCATCCACCGTCAGCAGACCCGCCGCCACCAACTGCCGGAACACCGCGCGCCACTGGTTCGCGTCCAGATCCGTGCCGATGCCATAGGTGCTGAGCCGGTCGTGGCCCAGTGCCGTGATGCGCTCGCCGTCCTTGCCCAGCAGCACGTCCAGCACATGGTTCACGCCAAAACGCTGGCCCGTGCGATGCACGCAGGACAGCGCCTTCTGTGCCGCCACCGTGGCATCCCAGGTCTCAGGCGGCGTCAGGCAGGTGTCGCAGTTGCCGCAGGGTTCAGGCAGTTGTTCGCCGAAGTACTCCAGCAGGCGCTGCCGGCGGCAGGTGGTGAGCTCGCAGTAGCCCAGCATCGCTTCCAGACGCGCGCGCTCGATGCGCTTGTGTTCCTCGCCCGCCTCGGAGGCCTCCAGCATCTGGCGCAGCATGATCACGTCCTGCAGCCCGTAGGCCATCCAGGCGTCCGCGGGCAGTCCGTCGCGCCCCGCCCGTCCCGTTTCCTGGTAATAGGCCTCGAGGCTTTTCGGCAGATCCAGGTGCGCCACGAAACGCACGTTGGGCTTGTCGATGCCCATGCCGAAGGCGATGGTGGCCACCACGATCACGCCCTCCTCGCGCAGGAACCGGGCCTGATGATCCTGGCGGATCTCCTGGGCCAGGCCTGCGTGATAGGGCAGCGCGGTCAGTCCCTGATCCTCCAGCCACTGTGCCGTGGCATCCACCTTCTTGCGGGACAGGCAGTAGACGATGCCCGCCTCCCCCGCGTGGTTCTCCCTGATGAATCGCAGCAGCTCGTTGCGCGTGCCCGAATGCTTCTGGGTGACCCGGTAGACGATGTTGGGCCGGTCGAACCCGCTGATGAAATGACGCGCCCCCACCAGACCCAGACGTTCGGCGATCTCCTTGCGGGTGGGCGCGTCGGCGGTGGCCGTGAGCGCCACCCGGGGCACCCGGGGGAAACGCTCGTGCAGGGCGGAGAGCTTCAGGTACTCGGGCCGGAAGTTATGTCCCCATTGGGACACGCAGTGGGCTTCGTCGATGGCGAACAGCGCCAGGCGGCTGCGCGCCAGCAGGTCCAGCATGCGTTCGGTCATGAGCCGTTCCGGCGCCACGTAAAGCAGGTCCAGCTCGCCGGCCAGCAGCGCCTGTTCCACCTCCCGGGCGGTGCGGGCGTCCAGGCTCGAATTGAGAAAGGCGGCGCGCACGCCCACCTGCCTGAGCGCGTCCACCTGGTCCTGCATCAGGGCGATCAGGGGCGAGACCACGACGCCGGTCCCCTCCCGCACCAGCGCCGGGATCTGGTAGCACAGGGACTTGCCGCCGCCCGTGGGCATGAGCACCAGGCCTTCGCCGCCGCCCGCCAGATGCGCGATGATCTCTCCCTGTGCGGGCCGGAAGTCGCTGTAACCGAAGATATCCCGAAGGATGTGTCTTGCCTTGTCCATGGCCGCCTCCCTGTGGCCGTCCCGAAGAACCGTCATGAATCGTCCCGGCGGTTTTCCCTGAGCATGTGCATGAACAACTCCCCCTGCTCCCGGGCGTCATCCAGGGCCACATGGGTGTGGGGGCGCTCCAGGGAAAACCAGCGTTTGGGCAGATACTGCTTGCCGCTCCTGCGATACTCAAGCCGCCGCAGGGCCATGGCGTAGGTGCGGATGTCCAGGGCGTTCTCGTGAAACGGGCGCCGGCCGGTGAAGCGGGTCAGGTACCAGTACACCCACATGAAATCCCAGCCGGCGGGCCAGCCGGTGAACACGACCCGCCCCGGCAGGGCCTCCACCCAGTCCGCGTAGGCGTTCATGGCCTTCTCCGGGGCCACCGTATCGCGGCGGCATTCGGCCCAGGCATCGGGAAACTGCGCCCACCATTCCACCATGCGCGGGTGCGCCTGCGCGCCGTCCAGGGTCTCCAGATTCACGGAGAAACTACCCAGTTCCTCTCCGTCCGGGTCATAGGCCACCGACGCCAGGCTCAGCATGGAGTGGGGGCCGGGAATGGGGCCATCGGCCTCGATATCGGTGGAGACGTAGATTTCGGGCTGGGATCGGGTGTCGCTCATGACTGCCTTGATTGAATGCGAAGACTTGCGGAATCGCAGAGAAAAAAATTTAACGTATTAGGTGCTTTATTAATTACAACTCATTGATAATAAGTTATTAATTTAGAATCGTTGCAGGCATTGGTCATCCGTGATCCCGCGCCTTCTGCCGGCCACCGGAGATGCGCTGATCCGCGTTTTCCCGGGGCAGCCGGGGTGGTGGTTTGCGCGCAAGCACGCGCTGTCCCCGAGCATCGGGCATGCGCCCGCTCTCCGGCCTACCGTACCACCCTTCCGCTGCGGACTCCCCCTCCCGACAAACGCGGCTCTCGTGGGACCCCAACGCAGCGTAGGAGCCCAGTCCCCTGGGCGATCCGGCCCGGACAACGGCGGATCGTTCTTCGCCCGGAGGACCGGACTCCTGCAAGCGGCGCGTACACCTTGCCCGTGAACAACCTGCTGGGCGTACACGGCTACGCCCTGTGTTCGGGAAGCGTCACGTTCAGTTCCAGCACCTCGCAGTCTCCGTCGCGCTCGATCTGGATGCTCACCGCCTCCTCGTCCACCTGCACGTACTTGCGGATCACGTTGAGGATCTCCTCCTGGAGTCGCGGCAGATAGTCGGGGCCGTCCCGGTGCACCCGCTCCCGGGCGACGATCACCTGCAGGCGCTCCTTGGCCACCTGGGCTGATTTGCCCTTCCGGGAGCGAAAATAGTTGAAGAAATTCATCATGTCAGCTCCCGAAAAGACGGCCGAACAGCCCCTTCCTGCGCACATCCAGGAACCGGTGCACACGCTCCTCGCCCAGAAAACGCGCCACCGCGTCCTGGTAGGCCTGGCCGGCGTCGGATGCCTCGTCGGCGATCACCGGCGTACCGGCATTGGAGGCGTTGAGGACCGCCTGGGATTCCGGGATGACGCCCAGCAGATCCACCGCAAGGATCTCCTGCACGTCCTCGACACTGAGCATCTCGCCCTTTTCCACCCGCTCCGGGGAGTAACGGGTGAGCAGCAGACGCCCCGGGATGGGGCCGTTGCCCTGTTCCGCATGGCGCGTCTTGCTGGAGAGGATACCCAGGATGCGGTCGGAATCGCGCACGCTCGAGACCTCCGGATTGGTCACCACGATGGCCTCGTCGGCGAAGTAGGCGGCCATGAGGGCACCGCGTTCGATGCCCGCGGGGCTGTCGCATATGACGTAGTCGAAGTCCTCCGAGAGTTCCTGGAGCACCCTTTCCACCCCCTCGGTGGTGAGCGCGTCCTTGTCCCGGGTCTGGGAGGCCGGGAGGATGTAGAGCCCGTCCACCCGCTTGTCCCTGATCAGGGTCTGCTTGAGGTTGGCGTCG